>NZ_JNAA01000054.1:0-1231 GCF_000696055.1 Exiguobacterium sp. AB2 | reverse complement strand
GCTATGCTCCCTCGATTTCAAGGACACGCTGTACGTTTTCGATTTTGCACCATTCTTGTAACAGCCATTGCGCAACGGGCATTGCTTACAGAGCTCAATATCGAAATAATGCGTTTCTTTCTGATTTTTACCGATGTCCTTTGTCCCTGTCCGGGCCTTCCGGATGGCCATGTGCCCGGCGGGGCAGACGTAGCGTTCGGCATCCTTGTTGTAGGTGAACCCCTCACCGCGGTTATCAGCCGGCGAATAGACACGCGGATTCAACGGGGCGACAAGCTTACATCCTTGTGAGGCAGCGTAAATCAGGTTGTCACGGCCAGAATAGGCGGCGTCACCCACGATGTGGTCGAACTCGGCACCGGCTAGATGGCTCTTCTCAACAAGACTCGCCAATTGTGGCCCGTCTGCCACCTCGCCAGATGTGACGACGACAGCCGTGATGATGCCCTCCTCCGTCATCGCGAGATGGTGCTTGTAGCCGAAGAACGACGAGTCGGCACTCTTGTGCCCCGTCCGGGCATCGCTGTCTTTGGACACCTGCAGCTCGACATGCGCATCCTCCGCTAGCTCACGCACCCGGTTCACCTGGTCTCGGATGTGCTCGCGAAACATCAGCTCGGGCATCCCGGTCTCGACGGTCTCTGCGACGGCAAGCGCATAGGCGAGGAGTTGGTCGATATCCTCCTCGTCGACCTTTTCCGGGAAACGACCTTTCGCATCGACCGATGATTGGTAGCACGCTTGTCTCAGGCGTTTCGTCTCGTCGATGATTGCCTGTCTGATCGGTTTCTGCCCGTACCGGGCCCGTGAATGGGTCGCGTCGACGATCAATGTCCGTCCCTTGAGCAGCCCCATCCCTTTCGCGACCTCGACCGTGTGCCCGATCAACTTGTCGAGCAGCTCGTCGTCGTCCATGCGCTGACGACGGAACTTCGTGAGCGAGGAGGGGTTGATGACGTCATCTTCCGGTGCCAGGTCCAGAAAATATTTGTAGGTGAGGTCGGTCTTCGCCCGTCTGACGAGGTCGACGTCGGACAGGTTCGAATGCGCCTTCAGGAACAGATATTTGAACATCCGGACAGGATGGACGGCCATCCGACCGTTGTCGTGGCAATACGTATCCTCGAGTAGGTCCGTGATAAAATCGAACGAGACGAGGTCATGGATGAGCCGCAGTTCGTCATCGGCCGGGATCAACAGGTCATAGAGGGCCGCATACGGGCTCGGCGGC
>NZ_JNAA01000053.1:0-5878 GCF_000696055.1 Exiguobacterium sp. AB2 | reverse complement strand
TATGTATCGGACCCGGAAGCCGGAAGGCTTCTTTTGGCTCGTCCACCGAACGGTCGACGCAAAGTATAACTTCATCGTCGATGCCTACGTCACGCCGGGGAACGTGCATGACAGTACCGTCTATCTGGAGCGTCTAGACTACATTCTTCAGCATTTCGCCTTCCCGCTCGAGGCGGTGGCGCTCGACGCGGGCTATTTCTCAACGGAGATCGCCAAGTCGCTCGTCAATCGTGGCATCTATAGCGTCATCTCGAGACGCCGCTTCGGCGGCAAGAAAGGGAAGTTCCGAAAGTCCAAATTCACCTACCTCGCGGATGAGGACGCCTATCGCTGCCCGGCCCGCCAAATCCTCCGTTACAGCACGACGACCCGCCAAGGATACCGTCAATACGTGTCCGACCCGAAAGTCTGTCAAGACTGCCCGCTCCTCGAAAAATGCATGGAGAACGAGACGAACCGTCGGATCATCACGCGCCATTTGGACGAGCCGTTCCTCGAAGCGGTGAACAGAAATCGATTGACCGCATCCGGTCAATACCTATACCGTCTCCGGCCACAGACCGTGGAGCGCTCGTTCGCTGACGCGAAGGAGCTTCATGGGCTCCGTTTCACGTTCTACCGTGGGCGTGAGGCGGTCCAGCGCGCCAACCTGGTGGCAGCCACCGCACAAAACATGAAGAAGCTGGCCAACCTGTTGGCCTGGAGAGACCGTATACATACCATTTTTTCAATCTTGTGCCGGGCAGAGCGCCTCAAGCTCATCGAACCTAAAAAAGACGAACCAATCCGCGAAAAGCGAATTGGTTCGTCAACAGCCTGAGCCCACGCGAGTGGGCTTTTACTGTGGCAAAATAATCGTCTCAATCATTTTTGGTGCACCTTCGGATAGGTCGACGAGTGGTTTAATCAACACTTCGACGCGACGGTTCTTGGCCCGTCCTTCCGGCGTGCTGTTCGTCGCAATCGGCTTATATTCCCCGTAGCTCGCGAGTGTGAATTGGCTCGGATTCAGTGTATCGTTCGTCAATAAGCCACGCATAAAGGCAGTCGCCCGGGCCGAACTGAGTTCCCAGTTCGATGGGAAGCGGGCCGTGTTGATGGGGACGTTGTCCGTATGGCCCGAGACGACGATTTTCCGGTTACCGGCTTGCTCGAGGATGCCGCTGATGGAGCGGGCGACGGCTCGAGCCTCGGCGTCTAACGTCGCTTCCCCCATGCTGAAGAGCGCACGGTCTTGAATCGTCAAGACGAGACCGCTCGAATTGATGGTCGCTTCAATCTCGTCTTGTAGCCCGTTCTGTTTGATGTACTCGTTCACTTGCTCTTTCAGTTCGTCGAGTTTCGCGAGTTCGTACGTTCGCGGGTTCGCCGTCGTGTCCGTATTGTTCGTCCGGTTGATGTCGCTGTTTGAGGCGGTCGATGCTTGGAATACGCTCGTCCCGCCAGAGAAGACTTGGTTGAACGACTGTGACATCTTCTCGAGTTTTGTCTGGTCGACGTTACTCGACGCGAACAAGACGATGAAGAGGGCGAGGAGGAGCGTCAATAAGTCGGCGTAGGGGATGAGCCAGCCTTCTGAAATATGCTCTTCATGATCATGCTTCTTTTTGCGCTTCATAGTCGGCTCGCTCCTTTGGAGACAAATACACAGACAGCTTATCTTCTAACGTCTTCGGCGACTCGCCGCCTTGAATCGAGAGGATCCCTTCAATCATCATCTCTTTGATGAGTACTTCGCTCTTCGAGTATTGCTTCAGCTTATTTGCGAACGGGAACCAGAGCACATACCCCGAGAAAATACCGAAGAGCGTCGCAACGAAAGCGGCTGAGATGGCGTAGCCAAGTTTTTCGATGTCGGATAAGTCTTTTAAGGCAGCGACAAGCCCGATGACGGCTCCGAGTACGCCGAGTGTCGGGGCGTATGTGCCGGCTTGTGTGAAGACGTCAGCGTTCGCCTTATGGCGGATTTCCATGTTTTCGATATCACGTGACATGACTTCGGCAATATATTCGGACGGTTGTCCATCGATGACCATCATCATGCCTTGCTTCAAAAACGGTTCATCGACTTGTTCGAGCGCTGTCTCAAGAGAGAGAAGCCCTTCTTTCCGCGCTTGTGTCGATAAATCGACGAATTGCGTCAACATGCCGGTCTTACTTGGTAGCGTTTGTTTCGTGAATAGAATTTTAAAAAGTTTTGGAACGGTTTGCAGCTGTTCTTTCGAGACGGCGATACTGACCGCAGCGGCCGTCCCGACAAAAATGATGACCAATGCGGCCGGGTTAATCAGGGGGGCTACGCCTGCACCTTTTAGAAGCATTCCACCGATCAATGTGAAAAAGCCGAGTATAAGCCCTACTAACGTGACGACATCCATGTCTATGTTTTCCACCTTTCTAATCCAGGACATAAAAAAGCGAGAGACGCCACTCGTCTCCCGCATAATGCGTTCCCGATGGTTAAGCGCCGTTTTCGTCAATCAGCAATTGGATGCTGACATTTCGTTCTTCACGCTCTATATCGGTTAATACGTCGTATTTTTTTAACAATGCGTACAATTGATTCACAACTTCTTGATCGAGTGACCAATTTAACAATTCTTCAAGCTGGAAATAAAGATGGGCGGGCATGTACTGTGACTGGCGCTCCAACCTTCGCGAGACATCCTTTAGCGAATGATCTACCGTACTAGGGTCCACGGTTTCATTCAACCTCCTCAACGTTTATAAAGTCTATCTATCATATTACCAAAAAATCGAAGAAAGGGTTAGCGTGACATTTTCCTAGTTGGCAATTTTACGAGTGAGGAGTAATATGAGCCTTAGAAAACATGATTTGAAGGAGATAGCGAGATGCGACATCGATTGACCGTACGGGAATTGCGCATAAAACGAATTGAGGCGCTCTACCGGCTCGTGTTTGAAAAGCCGGCCCGTTTTATCGCGACAGGCTTTTTGCTCGCCATTTTTTTAGGGGCGACGTTACTCTATATGCCATTCGCGCAGACACAGCCCGTGTCCTGGATTGACTGTCTGTTTATCGCGACATCGGCCGGCACGGTGACAGGATTGTCGACGATTGATATCGGGACTTCATTCAATACGTTCGGCGAGCTCGTCATCGTCGCGTTGATTCAAGTTGGGGGTCTCGGGTTTATGACAGTCGCGCTTATGTTACTCAGTCTGCTTGGGAAGAAAATCGGTTTAAAACAGCGCATCTTGCTTCAAGAGTCACTCAACTTATCGGGACCTGGTGGTACGGTGCGTCTTGTCCGCAACATTGTTTTCACGACACTTATCGTCCAGTTCATCGGTATGTTGTTTTTGACGGTCGAACTGTACAGCACCGGTGAGTATCGTTTCGGTGAGTCATTGTATTATGGATTCTTTCATGCGGTCTCGGCGTTCAATAATGCAGGGTTCGCCCTGTGGCCGGACAATCTGATGCAATTTGAACAAAATACGGCCATTGTCATTACGATTTCTGCTTTGTTAATGATTGGTGGACTCGGATTTACGACGATTGCAGACGCAGCCGAGGTGAAGCGTTGGAAGCGCCTCGCCCTCCATTCGAAGATTATGATTGCCTCGCTCATTATATTGAACGGCATCGCCTGGTTCGCACTCATGTTATCTGAGTGGGTTTCCAATGAAGGGGGACAGTATGGCCGATCTTTTGGTGAAGCGTTACACGTCACCTTCTTTCAAGCTGTGACGACACGGACGGCAGGCTTCAACACGATCGACCTCACGACGATGGCACCGATATCGATTGGGATTATGATCATCCTCATGTACATCGGAGCAGGGGCCGCTTCCACGGGGTCGGGGATTAAAGTGACGACCGTGGCCGTCATTTTAGCCGATATGTGGGCGTTCATCGTTGGGAAGAAAGAGACGGTCATTTTGGAACGGACGATTGATGCGTTTCAAATTAAAAAAGCGTATGTCGTCGCCATCTCGAGCTTCTTCTTTATTTTATTGATTACGACGTTAACTATCTTGACGAATAGTCACATCCCAGCGACGTCGCTCTTATTTGAGACGGTGTCGGCGTTCGGAACAGTCGGTTTGTCGCTCGGCGTTACAGCGGAATTGAATGACGCTGGTAAAAGCTTCATCATGTTCATGATGCTACTCGGTCGCGTCGGCTCGCTCACGATCCTCTTCACCGTGGCACGGCAGCTCGACCGTAAGATTCGCTATCCGAAAGAAAAACTATTGATTGGATGACAAAAAGCCCTGTTAGGGCTTTTTGTGTGTCTCGTAATAGGTGACGACTTGCGGCAAATAATCTTTCAAGTCCGGGCAGACGATCCCGGTCCCACTCAATGCGCGCATCGTCTGTGTCGTATCGAACCGGACTTGATGCTTGAAATAGTCGAGCAGTTCGCGCGGGACGCCGTACCGCTCTTGGAGCTTGAGTGCGGAAAACCCAGCCTCTGCGGCGATATGGGGGATGGTGCCGCGCGGGGCACGTGCGAACATCGTCTCGTGAATCATCCGGTACACTTCACGGATGCCGTGCGGGAACGGGTCCGTCAAATGGAACGTCCGGCCAAGTCCGGCCGGGGCATGCGCGAGATAGGCTGTCGCCTCGACGACATAGTCGTACGGGACGAGGTTCACTTCGACATTTTGACGTCCGATGTAAGGAAGCGGGGCCGCCTGGCGCAACTGGTCCATCAGTTTCAAGACGAAATAGACGCCGTCGAACTTCTTCGTCTCCCCGGTCACGCTATGGCCGATGACGATGCCGGGGCGGATAATCGTGATCGGCATCGAGCCGAACTCGCGCGAGACGATTGCTTCCGCCTCATACTTCGTCGCCTCGTAATGGTTTTTAAAACGGACGCGGTGCCATAACTCGTTCTCATAGACGGTCCCTTGGCGGCGTCCGGACACATAGGCGGTGCTGAAGTAGACGTACCGCTTCAAATGCGGTGCCCGTTTTGCCAGCGAGGTGATGTGCTTCGTCCCGAGCAGGTTGATGCGATACCCGACATCATACGGGATGCTCAAATCGTAAGCGGCCGCCAAATGGAAGATGTAATTCACCTCACGCTCGATGATCGAGCGCATGATTGGATCGAGCACGACTTCAGGCAGCGTAATATCGGCCTCGACGAGCACGAGCTGATCGTCTCGTAACGATGTCGCTTCCAACAACTCCTGTTTTAAAGCGAGTGCCGCGGAACGTTCGGTCGGGAGGTGGAGCGCATAAATCGTGCCGATTTGGTTCGGTACCGACGCG
This sequence comes from Exiguobacterium sp. AB2, assembly GCF_000696055.1. Taxonomy (NCBI): domain Bacteria; kingdom Bacillati; phylum Bacillota; class Bacilli; order Caryophanales; genus Exiguobacterium; species Exiguobacterium sp. AB2. Next base: position 624 of record NZ_JNAA01000053.1, on the reverse strand, counting down.
AGATGGGTGATCAGCTTCCCGGCCAAAAAACCGGGGAACCCCGTAAAGGCGTAATGGTTCATAGTGTCTCCTCCGCTAAGTCGAGCGTGAACGTGAACGTCGAGCCGACGCCGACCGTCGATTCGACTTCGATGCTACCGCCGTGCGACTCGATGATTTCCTTACAGATGGACAATCCGAGTCCCGTCCCCCCGATTTGGCGCGTATCGGAGTTGTCGACGCGATAGAATTTCTTGAATAGCTCTTCGAACGCGTGCTCGGGGATGCCGATGCCGAAATCTTGAATCGAGACGAACGCTTGTCCATGCTCGGCTCGGATTCGGACCTCAACTTCGTGGTGTTGCGGCGAATACTTGATTGCGTTTGACAACAGATTGATGAGCACTTGCTCGATACGCGCTTGATCGGCGATGAGAGGCAGTGCTTCATCGGCGTCGTCAAAATGGATGGAATGGTTGCTCGTCTCACGGAACCGTTCGACGACGTCACGAACGAGCTCGTTCAAGATGAAATGGTCCTTTTTATACTCCTGATTGCCGTCCTCCATGCGCTGAATGTCGAGGAAGTCGTTCAACAAGTCCGTCAACCGTTTTGCTTCTTTCGCCATCGTCTTCAAGAAACGCT
>NZ_JNAA01000052.1:0-33010 GCF_000696055.1 Exiguobacterium sp. AB2 | reverse complement strand
TAAAAAAACCTCCCGCATGAAACGGAAGGTTTGACCTCATTCAACGATTTCAGTTTTCTTTTTCTGACCACATGACTGACGAACGACCAAATAATGCGGAACGATGACGCGTTTCCCGTAAGGTGGCGCGCTGTCTCCAATCTGTTCAATCAGACAGTTCGTTGCCTCGAAACCGAGGCCGAAGATGTTGATTTCGACCGAAGTGAGCGGCGGATTCGAATGTTCGGCGATGTAGACGTTGTTGAAACTGACGACGGCGACGTCCTCAGGTATCTTAAGCCCCATCTCACTGAGCGTGCTGATGACGCCGAGCGCCATCATATCGTCACTGACGACGACGGCTGTCGGTGGTTCCTCTAATTGGAGCAACTCCCGCACGGCTTTGGCCCCGCCCTTCGTCATGAACTCGGCACGAGCGATATAGTCTTCCCGAACCGGGATGCCCGCCTCCATCAACGCTGTCGCGTACCCGTTGCGACGATCTTGTGTGACGGCGAGTTTATCGGATCCCCCGATAAAGGCGATGCAACGATGGCCGAGGTTGTATAAGTGTTTCGTCACTTCACGCCCGGCCAAATAGTTGTCCGTGTCGACGTACGTAATCGACGAGGCATCTCCAAACGGCTTCCCGACGACGACGAACGGGAATTTTGTCTGACGTAAATATTGAACGACTTTGTCGTCTTCACGTGAGTACAAGACGATGACGCCGTCAACGCGACGGCCTTGGACCATCTCGATGACCCCCGACAAGACCTCTTCTTCGGTCACGCCCGTCGTCATGTAAAGCGAGTAACCGTTTTGGTGGGCTTTCGTACTGATTCCACGCAATACTTCAGGGAAGAATGGATTTTGAAGCGTTTTCGTCGCTGCGCTCGGCATGACGAGACCAATCGACTGTGTCGAGCGGTTGGCGAGACTTCGCGCGTGAATGTTCGGATGGTACCCGAGTTCTTCCATCGAACTGCGTACACGCTCTTTCGTTTTCTGACTGATACGCGGACTGTTGGCGATGACGCGAGACACGGTCGACGGTGCGACATTGGCGTGTTTGGCGACATCTTTAATCGTGATTTGCATGATGATCCCCCTTGCTTCCGTTAATTCATAGTTCCCTATCACAGGGTATCGTCAGCTCGCGCTCTTGCGACGCTTCCACATGACCAATCCAGTCAAGAAAATCGGGATGGCGATGACAAGTAGACCGATCGTCCACATGTTCACTTCCGATTCTTCGACGATGTAGGCGTTCGCGCTTTCTCCTGCGAGCTTGATGGTGAACGTGCCACGTTTGTCGGTGACAAGTTGTGAGAACAAGAGACCACGAAGGCGTGTATCTTCTCCGACTTCGCTTACCTCGAATTCAATCTCTCGGTCCTCGGCGTTCATATTGATAGCGTACAAAGCGACATCGTCGCCGTCACGACGCTCGAACACGGCCATGCCGTCTTTCGAGGCGATCATGCGTTGTTCGCCGGTCGCGAAGACGGGATATTCCTCTCGCATCCGGTTCATCATCGTGACGTATTCATGGAGCTCTTCATTTCCAGGGAAATCGGTCATGGCCCGGTTCGCCGGATCGGCTCCGCCCTTTTGTGCGTTCTCCGTCCCTTGGAAGACGATCGGCATGCCTGGAGACGCATAAAGGGCGAACAATCCGAGGCGTAGGCGACGCTCGGCCGACTCGGCCCCGCCGAGTTCCGCGACGTGCATGAATCGTTCTACGTCGTGGTTATCGAGGAACGTCGCCATTTGGTTCGGGTCGTTGAAGAACGTCTCGGCGTAGCTGGCGGCCACGTCGATTTCGTCTACACTCGCCGACTTTTGCGTCATCGTCTTCGAGACGCGGTCGTAAAACGTGAAGTTCGTGATGCTGTTGAAGCCTAGGTCATCATATTCCGCGACGTACTGTGGATCTGGGTCGAACACTTCGGCCAACAGATAAAAGTCGGGGTCGACGGCCCGGACCGCTTTAACGAAGTCTTCCCAAAACGGTTTGTCGACGTGACGTACCGTATCGAGACGATAGCCGTCAATGCCGGTCTCTTCAATCCAATACGTGGCCGCCTCGAGTAAGTAGTCTTTCACTTCCGGATCTTCCGTTTTGAAGTCCGGCAAGTCGAACAGCCAGTGCGTCTCGACTTGTTCTTGATCGTTCCAAAGCACGATCGGCAACTCGTCATGGAACCAGCCCGGTCGTTCTTCGACCCATGGATGTTTCGGACCGACGTGGTTGACGACGAAGTCGAGGATGACTTTCATGTCCCGTTTATGGGCCTCGTCGACGAGTTCTTGCAAATCTTCTTTCGTCCCAAATTGGGGATCGATGTTATAAAAGTCTTTAATCCAATATCCGTGATAACCGTCCGGCATGTTCTCAAACACCGGTGTCAGCCAGACGGACGTGAACCCGAGCGACTCGATATAATCGAGCTTTTCAATCACGCCGCGGATATCGCCCCCGTGAAAGGCTTTCGGGTCATCTTTGTCGACCTGCGCGTTGTTGTTCGGATTCCCGTCAACAAATCGGTCGACCATGATAAAGTACATGCGTTCCTGTTCCCATGATGCTGCTTCTTTCGCTCCGACGATTGTTGGAAACAAAAGAAGCGACAGAAGAACGAGCACGACGCCTCGCCTCATATCGCTTCCCCCTTAAGTGAGTATTATCCTTTCGTACCACCGGCAGTGAGACCCGAGACGAAGTAGCGTTGGAACATGAAGAACAAGAGGACGATTGGGAGGGCCGAAAGGACGGCGCCTGCCGCGAACAACGTGAAGTTGTTGTCGAACTGTCGAGAGATCATGTTGTAAAGACCAACCGCGAGCGTCTGTTTCTCTGGTGAACGAAGGACGAGCGATGCCAAGATGAAGTCGTTGAACGGGCCCATGAAGTTGAACAAGGCGATCGTTGCGACGATTGGCTTCGCGAGCGGCAAAATGATTTGCCAGAAGATACGAAGGTGACCGGCACCATCCATCCGAGCAGCTTCATCGAGCTCTTTCGGAATCGTATCGAAATAACCTTTTGCCAAGTACGTGTTCATCGGGATTGCGCCTCCGGCATACAGCAAAATAAGGGCTGTGTGCGTATCAAGAAGGTTGAGCATGTTCAAGAGCACGTAGATGGCGATGATGGCAACGAATTGCGGGACCATCTGTAAGACGAGGAACATGACGAGCGAGTTCTTCCGTCCCACGAAACGGTAACGCGAGAAGACATAACCTGTAATCGTTACCAAAACGACTGAGAGCAACATTGTGATGACTGCAATTTTTAATGTGTTCACATACCATAAACTATAATCCGAAATAGATAGATCGAACAAGTTTTTATAGTGAATAAATGTCGGGTTCGACGGAATGATGGTCGATGTGATCGTACGACCCGGGTTGAATGACGTCCCGACCACCCAAAGCATTGGATAGAGAATGATGATCGACGCAAGCGTCAAGATGACATAAGAGAACGCCAAATTGATTCGTTTTTGTTTTTTCATATCAGATCATATCCTCGTCTTTGAAAGATTTTGTCCGACGGAACTGGATGACGGCAAGTGTCATGATGAAGAATGACAAGATGAGCGTAATCGCAGCCGCAAGTCCGTATTGCGGGTTGGCTCCGAGCGACAATTTGTAAATCCATGAAATCAAGATATCGGTACCACCGGCAGTTTGGCCCGGAACAGCCGGTCCACCACCGTTAAAGAGATAGATGATGTTGAAGTTGTTGAAGTTGAACGTGAACTGCGTGATGAGAATCGGTGCTGTTGCGAACAAGAGCATCGGTAATGTGATTAAACGGAACTTATCAAAGATGGTCGCACCGTCAATCGTCGCCGCTTCATATAAGTCACCCGGGATGGATTGAAGCACCCCAGTCATGAGCGTCATGATGAACGGGAAGCCGAGCCACCATTGAATCAAGATGAGCGCACTGCGTGTCGCCGTCGGATCGGTCATCCAGTTGATCGGATCAAGTCCGAACGCCGGAAGAATCGTCGTATTGAATACCCCGAACGATTCGTTGAACATCGAACGGAAAATCAAGATCGTGATGAACGCCGGTACGGCCCATGACAAAATCAAAATTGAGCGGAACAAACGACGGAAGCGAAGACCTTCTTGGTTCAAGAGAACTGCAAGGAAGATCCCGATGGCGATGACACCGACCGTCGAAGCGACTGTCCAGACGAGCGTCCAACCAAGAACGCCGACGAACGTGTCACGGAAAATATCAATTTCAAAGATTCGTGTGAAGTTCTCAAATCCGACCCATTCCACGAGTTTCGCCGGTGGTGCGTTGTTGTAGCGATAGTTCGTGAAGGCGATCAAGAATGTGAAAATCAATGGAAGAATAACGGTGAAGACGAGCAAGATGAGCGACGGAATTAACATCAGGTATGGGAATCCGTGGTCGCGCAAGTTGCGAAGTTGCACTTGGAACGTTGCAACGTTTAGGTGCTGATCACGAATGCGACCGACTCGGTAAGCGTCACGAATGTTCCAGACGTAGAACGCGATTCCGAAGAAAAGTAAGATCAATGCGACAATACCTTCTACCATCAAGAAGATGGAATGGTCGTTACGAGGTCCTGCCACTTCGCCAAGCGTGATCAATCCCCAAAGGCCGCCACGGTCGCCAGGTCCAGCGCCTGCTCCTTTGAAAAAGAGATCGTAGTTTACTGCAAAATAAGACATGATGACAATAAAGAAAGCGATCGCTTTCGCTTTTTGGTTGTTATAAAATTGACCGGCTCCCGGAATGATCGAGAGTAATGCAGCGTTCCGAGCATGATTGGTCGGTTGTTTGTCCGGACGTTGATCCGGCGTTTTCGGGTTCGCAATTGAAGCCATCCTCAATTTCTCCTTTCAATTTGAGCAAATCAATCGAGCAAGCGTTTGCTCAATTCTAGAAAATGAGGGGGAACGCCAGTCGGCGTACCCCATCATTTCTTGTCCTTATTGGTTGTTCGCTTGGATTTGTTGCTCGATGACTTTAACAGCATCGTCAGCTGATTTTTGTGCATCTTGCTTGCCAGTTGCTACGAGCTGAAGTGCTTGTGCCATTGGCTCCCAAACTTGTCCCATTTCAGGAATGTTAGGCATTGGGATTGCGTTCGTCGCTTGATCGAATACCGCTTTCGCTACTTCGTTCGACGTGATTGTCTCGTTCGACTCAAGAGCAGCTACTGGTGGAATCTCGTTGTACGCTTCGAACATCTTCAATGCGTTCTCTTCGTTCGTGAGTTCTGCGAGGAACATTTCAGCCCACTCTTGGTTCTCCGTGTAAGCTGAAAGTGCGTATGTCTTCACGCCCATGAACGTCTTGATTGGCTCACCGTTCGGAAGTGTCGGCATTGCTGACGCGCCGAGGTTGATGCCTGCGTCTTGGTAACCGGCTACAGCCCAAGGTCCGTTCATGACTGTGTGTGCTTTCTTCTCAGTGAAGAGTTGGTCCATCGCTTGGCCACCAGACTCGCCGATCAACCCTTTAGGGAAGAGACCTTCTTGGTACCATTTGCCGATGTACTCGAAGCCTTCGACTGCGCCTTCGTTGTTCAAGCCGATGTCAGACGGGTCGAGCGCGCCGCCATCTTCTTTAAATACGTAGCCGCCGAAGCCAGCGATGACGCCGTGTGCGAAGTAGAAGTTATCCCAAAGTCCGAGGAATCCGTATTCGCCGTCACCTTTCACGTCATTCGACAATTCGTACAACTCATCCATCGACGCTGGTGCTTCTGATACTAAATCCTTGTTGAACATGAGGATTGGTGTTTCAACTGATTTCGGGTAACCGTACGCTTGACCGTCGAACATGACAGCTGTTTTCGAAGCATCTGTAAACGAATCGAGTGCGCCTTCGTCAGCGAGCGGTGCCAAGTGACCTTGGTCAGCGATCGTTCCGATTTGGTCGTGTGGTACGAGAACGATGTCTGGACCTTTACCAGCCGGGCCATCGAGGGCAAGCTTGTCTTTTTGGTCCGTCATCTGTACTTCGACGACTTCAACTACGACGCCATGCTCTTCTTCAAACGCCTTGGCAACTTCTTTCGTCGTTTCCGACTTTTCAATATCTTCCCAAATCACGATTTTTTCTGGCTTGTTCTCGCTAGAAGAACCGCCGTTTTCGTTAGAAGAACCATTGTCCGTACCGCCACCACATGCAGCGAGTGCACCGAATGCGAGTACTGCCGTTGAAAGTCCTGCTACCATCTTTTTCATCTTCATGATGAAAAACCTCCCCAAGGAAATAGTATGGTCAGATTTGCGCAAACGTACTGTCCGATTGATTATAAAATGATACTCCGCTACGAAATCAACCGTTCAGTGAAAACGTTTGCATCCTCACCTCAATTTTTATTATACAGTTGTGTAAGCGTTTTACAAGTCTTTTTTTTAGGATTTTTTCTTGCCGTTAACCCATTTATCTCTTTTTTAATTTTTTGTCGTCGTTTCTTCAATAATTATCGCAATGTACGATTGACAAAATGTAAACGCTTTATTAACCTGTGCTTGAGCAAACGTTTTCGCAACTGTTGTTTCTTTTCCGAATCGACAGTGTAAAATGGTAACAACCCCAATAGAGAAAGGAACGATTTCATTTGATCAAAGAAGCTATTTACCATCGTGCCATGTCCCCGTTCGTTTACAAGTACGACCGCGAGACGATTCACATCCGGTTTCATACAAAAAGAAATGATATCCAATCCGTTGACTTAATTTGGAACGATCCGTACGACTGGCATTCAGAAGATCCGGCCATGTGGAACTTCGACCCGAGCAAGCCGAGCTTTTGGCGCACGTTCGAGACACCGATGGAGAAAATCGGCCACGATGATCAATATGACTACTGGTTCATCACTGTCAAGCCACCATTCCGCCGGCTCCGTTACGGCTTCCGGCTCCATGACGGCAACGAGACGGCCGTCTTCACCGAGAAAGGTTGGTTCGAGGATAAACCGCTCGATGACACGGGCTACTATTTCTGTGTGCCGTTCATCAACCCGATTGACATCTTCCACGCTCCGTCTTGGGTGAAAGACACGGTCTGGTATCAAATCTTCCCGGACCGGTTCGCAAACGGCGACGCGTCCATCGACCCGGAAGGTACACTCCCATGGAACAGCGCTGAACCGAGTCAGACAAACTTCTTCGGTGGCGACTTCCAAGGGGTCATCGACCATATCGATTACCTCGTCGACCTCGGTATCACCGGCATTTATTTCTGCCCGATCTTCAAGGCGACGACGAACCATAAATACGATACGCTCGATTATATGGAAATTGACCCGCAGTTCGGGACGAAAGAGAAGTTCAAAGAGATGGTCGACTTGCTCCACGAGAACGGCATCAAAGTCATGCTCGATGCGGTGTTCAACCATGTCGGTTACCATCATCCATGGTTCCAAGACGTCGTCGAGAACGGCCCGCACTCGGAGTATCGGGACTGGTTCTATCTTCGCGACTTCCCGATCGAGACGACGCCAAAGCCAAACTTCGATACGTTCGCGTTCGAGAAAAACATGCCGAAAATCAACACCGAGCACCCTGCACTCAAAGCTTACTTATTAGAAGTCGCTCGATACTGGATCGAAGAGTTCGGTATTGACGGCTGGCGTCTCGACGTGGCCAACGAAGTCGACCATGCGTTCTGGCGTGACTTCCGAAAAGCCGTCAAAGATGTGAACCCAGAAGCGTACATCCTCGGTGAGATTTGGCATGATGCCCAGCCGTGGCTTCAAGGCGACCAGTTAGATGCGGTCATGAACTACCCGTTCACGAACGCGAGCTTGAACTACTTCGCTCTCGACCGGACGACGGCGTCGCAGTTCCGTGACGAGCTGACGCGTGTCGAGATGATGAACACGATGAACGTAAGCGAAGTGACGTTCAACTTGATCGACTCGCACGACACGCCGCGCGCACTCACCCGCGCCAAAGGACATAAAGGGAAGTTTAAACTCCTCATGACGTCGATGCTCACGTACACGGGCAGTCCGTGCATTTATTACGGAGACGAAATCGGGCTCGAAGGCGAGCAAGACCCAGGTTGCCGTGCCTGCATGCCGTGGGACGAGAAACTCGAAGACCGTGAGTTGTTCAACTTCACGAAAAAGTTGATTCAACTTCGTAAAGAGCATCCGGTGCTCGCGAACGCAGGCTCGTATCGCTTCAATCTCGTCGATGACGAAGAGAACGCCCTCATCATCGAGCGGTGTACGAAAGATGAGACGTATTTGATATACTTCAATAACTCAGACACGACGTCGAAGCTCAACCCGCTCTGGCATACCGGAAGCGCTTACGACTTGCTCAACGACCGCGATGTTGACTCACTTGAGCTCGAATTGGCACCGTACGGGACGGCGATTTTGAAAATGAAATGATATTCCTCAAACACCTGCTTCGGTGGGTGTTTTTTTGTTGAAAATAATTGACGATATCTCTTTCCTTTTCATTTCAAAAGGAGTAACATGACCCTTGTGATTTTTAAAACGTAAATATTTCATAGAGAGAATTGTAGAAACAAGGGAGAATACACATGCCGAATAAAAACACCGAACAGCTCAGCCTGTTCAAAATCTCATGGCCCATCTTTATCGAGCTCGCGCTCCATATGGGGACCGGGATTATCGCGACACTCATGCTCGCCCACTATTCCGATGCCGCCGCTTCTGCCGTCGGGGTCGCCAACCAAATTTTGAACGTCTTCTTAATCGTCTTCAGCGTCACGTCGGTCGGTGCCACGATTTTGATTGGCCAAGCGATCGGCGCCAACCGGATGAAGAAGAGCCGGGACTTCGCCCGGTCCGCCGTCAGCTTGAACATGTGGCTCGGTGTCTTCATGGTCGTTTTCGTGTTCTTGTTCGGCGAGACGTTCCTTCGTCTGTTCGGCTTGTCCGACGAACTGTTCACACACGGGATTTTATTCTTAAAGATTGTAGGGCTCTCGCTCTTCACCGAGGCGCTCATCATGGCACTGAGCGCGGTGCTCCGCAGCCACGGGATGACGAAGCACGCCATGCTCGCGACGCTCTTGATTGACGTCATCACGGCAATCGGCGCCATGCTCGCCGTCACAGGTTGGTTCGGCCTTCCGGTGACCGGTGTGGCCGGCGTCGCCTGGTCCATCGTGATCGCTCGTTTTGCCGCGATGTTACTCTTGTTTTGGATCGTCAAAAAACGGCTCATGCTCCGCTTCCCGATTAAAGAGTTGATTCGCCCGCAAGGTGACGACATCAAGGCACTCCTTCAAATCGGGGTGCCATCTGCCGGCGAGAACTTATCGTATCAGTTCTCACAAATCATCATCACTGGTTTCATCGCGACGATGGGTGAGGCGTCGCTCGCGGCGCGTGTGTACGTCATGAACTTGTCGATGCTCGCCTTCCTCCTCACTGTCGCGATTGCCCAAGGGACACAGCTATTGATTGCACGTGACATCGGCGGTAAACGGTTCAAGGAGGCTTATACTCGAGCCGTACGGACACTGAAAATCGCCATGTTCTCGTCGCTCGTCGCCTCGCTCGGCCTCGCGGTCTTCGGAAAATCGTTGCTCGGCTTGTTCACGTCGAACCCAGACATCATCGCAGTCGGGATTCCAATCCTTTGGGCGACGCTCATCCTTGAGCCAGGGCGGGCGATGAACATCGTTCTGATGGGCTCGCTGAAAGCGGTCGGGGACGTCCGCTTCCCGGTCATGATTGGGATTGCCTCGATGTGGGGTGTCGCCGTCGTCTTCAGTTACTTGTTCGGGCTCCAGATGGGTCTCGGGATTCTCGGGATTTGGCTCGCCTTCTCACTCGACGAGTGGTTCCGCGGCTTCTTCGCCTTCCGGCGTTGGAAGTATGGCACGTGGCAACAAAAAGGCTTCCAGTTCGAAGCAAAACCAACGGCATAACAAAAAGGGTGTAGACGACCAACGTCTACACCCTTTTCGTATATCTCCTCCATTTGCCCACACTCTTTATTTTTTCGTCAAAAAGGCGTGCATCGCTTGCCGATGAATCTCGGTCTGTCCACATTTTCGTTGCCACTGAATCTCTTCTTCGAGCCCCGCCTCGAACGATTCGGTCCGGAATAGCGCCTTCATCCCTTCGACGGCGACCGGCGACTGCTTTGCGAGCGCCTCAGCGTACTCCGTCAACGCTCTTGTGTAGGCGTCATCTTCGACGAGCTCGGTGACGAGACCGAAGCGTTCCGCTTGTTCGGCGTCAATCGTCCGCCCGCTCCACATCCAGCTGAGCGCGAGGTCTGGTCGCATCAACCGCTTCAAGTGATACGGTCCGCCCGCATCCGCGACGAGTCCGATTTTAATGAACGCCGAGCTGAATTTCGTCGAGCGTGCCACGATGCGGACGTCAGCAGCAAGCGCGAGGCTGAGCCCGGCACCGGCGACGACCCCATGGATGCCGGCGATCAGCGGTTTTTTGCACGACTCGAGCGCGCGTACGAGCGGATGATACACGTCTTCTAAATATGTCCCGTAATCGGCATCCCCTTCAATCGTCAAGTCTTGACCGGATGAGAAGGCCCGCCCTTCCCCGACGAGCACGATGACGCGTACGTCCTCGTCAGCTACGAGGCCTTTCATCGCCTCGGTCGCCTCCTTTAAGAGCGTCTCGTTTAACGCGTTCAACTTTTCAGGCCGATTCCATTTGAGCCAGCCTACCCCGTTATGTCGCGTGATTTGAATCGTTTCCATGTCTATTGCTCCCCCTTCTCATAAATGAATCGCTATTCATTTCGCCATTTCGTAAACTGTTTCCTTCCTGACATGAAAACTTCGTGTGTACGGATTGCCCGACACTACCACTATTTGCTATTCTTAGAGAAGCCATTCAACGAAAGGGTGGGCTTGATGCAACTGACGAACGCCGCTCGACAATTGAAGCAACGAAACATTCCGTTCACGTTCCATACATACGTGGTGGACCCGTCGGACGTATCGGCGAGCCATGTCGCTGCGTCGATGGGAAAACCGGTCGATCAACTGTATAAAACGATTTGTCTCGAAAGCGAACAGAATCGCCACGCCTTCTTCCTCATCTCCGGCGACCGTGATATCGATTTAAAGGCGGCCGCGAAAGCTTGGGGCGTCAAGAAAGTCACACCTGTCCCGATGAAAGAACTTGAAGCGCTTACCGGATACATCCGCGGTGGCGTCTCACCGATTGGGGCGAAAAAAGCGTTCCCCGTCTTTTTGCACGACAGTGCGAAAGAAAAAGCAACGATCATCATTTCCGCCGGTAAACGCGGCGCCCAACTCGAACTCACGCCAGACGATTTGCTCCGTTTCACGAACGGTCGCTGGTTCACTCAATAGAAATTGGAGGCAATATTATGTGGAAAGAACGAATCCGGTCATGGGTTCCTAACTCGTTTACGTTCGGTAACTTATTTTGCGGGGTCATCGCCATCGTCTATGCGGCGCGCGGTGATTTCTCAAACGCGACGTTACTCATCATCATCGCCATGATGCTCGACAGTCTCGACGGACGGCTCGCCCGTATGCTCGGCGTCGCCGGGGATTTCGGAAAAGAGCTCGACTCGCTCGCTGACGTCGTCACGTTCGGCGTGGCTCCAGCCTTACTCGCCTATTACACGTTCTTCATCGACTATGGCAACTACGGTCTGTTCTTCGCCGCCTTATTCCCGCTCTTCGGTGCCTATCGCCTGGCCCGGTTCAACTTGTCGGCGACGAACGTCACTGCGAGTTACTTCTCCGGTGTCCCGATCACGGCTGCAGGCGGTCTACTCGCTGTCGTCACGACGTTCGGCGATCGTGTCAGCGAACTACTCACCCCAATCTTTTTCACGGGGCTCGCGCTCCTCATGGTGAGCCGCGTCCGCATCCCGAGCTTCAAAGAAGTGCCGCTCCCGCGTCACTCATTCATCATCACGGTCAGCCTCGTCTACTTGACGTACATGATTTTCGCTCGTTGGAAAGAGTGGCCGTCATTCTGGTTCATCGCCGTACCGTTTTATATCCTTTTCATCGCCTTCTCGTTCGTCAAAAAGCGGAAGAGCATGGCAAACTGACGAGCTCCTCGACATGAGGGGCTCTTTTTTTGCACGCATTCATTAGACGCCCGAGTAAAACCTCTTTAGAATAGTATTTGAGGTGATGAAATGAAAGTGTATCCATGGATTTGGAAATGGTTTGTTGTTTGGTACGTCATCGGGGTTATCTTGGTCGGTTTCGACCTGCTCCCAAGTTGGCTCGAATGGGCGAACCCGGTATTCTTGTGGCTCGCTGGCGCCATCGGAGCGTTCGTGATTGCCGACGGGGTCCGTCACGCCCGATGGATCGTCCCGTTCATCTTTTTCGGGTCAATCGCCGTCGAGACGCTCGGTGTGAAGACGGGCTTCCCGTTCAGCGAGTATCTCTATGCCGAGGCGTTCGGTCCGACCGTGTTCGGTGTCCCGGTCACGATCGGGGCCGCTTGGCTCGCCGTCATCGGGGCAAGTTTTGCCGTGGCACGCTTTTTTAACTTTCAACGACGCACGCTCTGGCTCGTCCCGTTTCTCGCCGTCTGGCTCGACATGGCGATCGACCCGGTCGCTGCGAACGTGAAAGGGTATTGGGAATGGGCGAACGGTGGAATATATTACGATATCCCGACGCAGAACTTCCTCGGTTGGTTCGGTCTGTCGCTCATCTTCTCGTGGGTGCTCGACCGCTACGAGGTCGAAGCCGAACCGCTCTTGTTGACGCACGGCCGCTATTTGTTCGTCATGTTGCACGCCTTGTTCGGTGTGACGGCCGTCAACGCCGGTTTGTACGGCATCGGCGTGCTCAGCATCTTGACCGCAAGCGTCATCTACTTCGAACGGAGGGTCCGCCATGATCGAGTCGAACAAAAAGAAATGGTTCAATGACGTCTTCTCGCTTTTTGTGAAAGAGCGTCAAATCCGTCCGTTCTTCCATACGATTAACGTACGCGCCGATGACGTCCCGACCCCTGGCCTGTTCCTTGCGACCCACAGCTCGTTTTGGGACGGGCTCATCCTGCTCATGCTGAATCAGCATTACTTACGACATGACGTCCACGTCTTAATGGATGAGGAAGGCTTGCGACGCTTCCCGTTCTTTCGTCATCTCGGCGCGTTTTCGATTCAAAAAGGGAACTTGTCCGAAGTGCGGGCCTCGCTCGGCTATGCGTCCGACTTGCTCGAAGCAGGCAAGTCCGTCTGGGTGTTCCCACAAGGACGGGAGTACCCGCAAGAACATCGCCCGCTCGAGATTGGCACCGGGGCGACGATGCTCCTGACGAAACCCGATGTGCGGCTCTGCGCCATCTATTATGCGTTCGAGTCACATGCCGCACCGGTCGTGTACGTCCGGTTTCGGAACTATACGGTCGTCTCAGAAACGAGACGGCTCCAAAAGCGCGAGTTGGCAGAGGCGCTCGAGCGGCTCTATGACGACACGCGCGCCGATGTCATCGAACAATCGACGAACTACGTCCCCCTCTTCCCGCCAAAGCGGAGTCTCGCGGACTGGACCGAACACCTCTTGACATTCAGGAGGGGCGGCCGATGATTCTATTCGCGCTGACGTTTTGTATGCTCGTCTTCACGCTCGTCAACCTGTTATTTTTACGACCGCTCACCAAGCCCGTCGCTTCTCCCCCGACGGCCGTCTGCGTCCCACTCCGGAACGAGGAGCGGAACGTCCCGAAACTGATCGCCAGCTTAAAGGAAGCCGTTCCACGTGAGAGTCACGTCTATTTATACGAAGACCGGTCCGACGACGGTACATACGCCGCGCTCGTCCAATCGATTGCGGACGACCCCCGCTTCACCATCTTTCGTGGGGTGCCGCTCCCCGAAGGATGGGCAGGGAAGGTTCATGCCTGCCATCAGTTGGCGAGCCGGACGACGGAACCGTACCTCTTGTTCCTCGACGCCGACGTGACCATCGACCCGACGTTCATCGACCGGCTACACGGGACACGTCTGCGTGAGGGGGTCGTCTTTTTGTCCGGCTTCCCTCGTTTCCCGACCCCGACATGGCTCGGAAAACTGCTCATCCCGATGCAACACGTCTTGATCGCCCAACACTTGCCGCTGCTTTGGCGAAAAGTCCGTCACCCCGCTTTCGCCGCAGCGAACGGGATGAACGTCCTCGTCGAACGGACGAGCTATGACGAGGTCGGTGGTCATGCCTCGATTCACAACTCTTTGATTGATGACATCGATTTATGCCGGGAGTTCAAACGGCGAAAAAAATTGACGTCGCTCGTACAAGTGTCGCCGTACATCACGTGTGACATGTATGCCACGAATGAAGAAGTATGGAACGGGTTTTCAAAAAACGTATTCAAGGGAATGAATGAATCAGTGGGCATCGCCCTTTATTTCTTTCTTTATTACGGCGTCCAAGCATCGGCGTTCGTCGCCCTACTCGTCCGGCCCGACTGGTATTCGCTCGGAGCGGTCCTCTGCGTCCTACTCGCACGGCTCGCCATCGATTTGAAATCAGGGGGAAGACAGTTTTGGTTGCATCCGTTCAGCCTCATCGCCTACTTGGCGTTGCTTGCGAGCGCGGTCATCCGTAAATGGAGACGACAACCGATCACTTGGAAAGGCCGCATGTACCCTTAGAAAACGTTAGGAGGCACATCGCCATGAAACAAATTGCCATCATCGGGGCCGGTCTCGGCGGCTTGAGCGCCGCTGTCACCCTCGCCTCACGCGGTTACGACGTCACCGTCATCGAGAAAAACGAGCACGTCGGCGGCAAGCTCATGCCCGTCATCACCGACGGCCATCGCTTTGACTTCGGTCCGAACACGATCACCATGCCGGACGTGTTCCGTTCCGTCATCCGTAACAGTGGGGCGAACCCGGAAGATTACTTCGAGCTCGTCAAACTCGATTTGCATACGGTCAACCACTTCACCGACGGCTCGACGTTCACGTTCCGGTCCGGACGCGAGCAGATGGAAGAGGAAGTCCGACGCTTGACGGGCGGCAAGGCCGACCAAAACCAACTCGCCGACTATTTGGACGAGGCGGAGAAACTGTTCGAGATCGCGAACAAGCGCTTCTTCACCCGGATGGAGACGAAAATGGACACCGGGTTGTGGAGCGATATGATGAAAGTCCATCCGCTCACGAGCCTGCACGCGCTCCATAAGAAGTACTTCAAAGACCCGCGCATCATTCAAGCGCTCGACCGCTACGCGACATATATCGGCAGCAGCCCTTACGTCACACCGGGCACGTTCGCGCTCATCTCACACCTCGAATTGAATGACGGGGTGTATTACGCCAAAGGCGGAAACTGGACGATCGCCAAAGGCTTCGCCAAACGGGCCAGTGAACTCGGCGTCGAGTTCAAGCTCGGTCAAGAAGTGACGAAGATTGAAGTGATGAACGGCAAAGCCCACGCCGTCGTCATCGACGAGGAGGACGTGTTATCGTGCGACGCCGTCTTATTGAACGGCGAGTTGCTCACGCAGTACCCGCGTCTCGTCGATGCGATCCATCGTCCGTCGTTCCCGGTCCCGACACGTGATACGGTCGAACCGTCCGTCTCGGCATTCGTCGTCATGGTCGGATTGAACAAACGATTGAATCTTGCCCATCATAACGTCTACTTCTCTGACGACTATGAGGCCGAGTTCCGTGCCTTGTTCGAGGAAGAGCGCTATGCGGACGAGCCGACGATTTACATCTCGAACTCGTCCCATACGGACCCATCGATGGGTGAAGCCGGGGACAACTTGTTCATCCTCGTCAACGCCCCGGCCCACTTGACCGATATCGATGCCGAGACGTATGAACACCTCATCCGTCGCCGCCTCCGTAAGTTCGGCGTCGAGTGGGACGACGCGGACGTCGTCTATCATCATCGCGTCACCCCGCATGACTTGACCCGAGACTTCTACGCTTATTACGGAGCGCTTTACGGCACGTCCGCCAACTCGAAGAAAGGCGCCTTCTTCCGCCCGTCAGCCCGGTCCGAAGACGTCTCGAACATCTGGTTCGCGGGCGGGTCGACCCATCCGGGCGGGGGGAGCCCGATGGTCACGCTTTCAGGACAACTCGCCGCCCGCTCGATGTTAGAGGACATACCTCTGACAATTTGAACATTTTGTGAACAGAAGATTCGACACTTGTCGACAAGTCTGAGACGTGATAATATCATATTCGAGTTCAAGCAGTATTGTAACGTTTGTTACACCTGTAGCGATCGAATGGCTTCCCCGAGCCAATCGCGTTTTGAACTTGTCACACCCGAGAAAAAATGATGAGCGAGTTTCCCCACTCGTATGCCGTAGCTGGATCAGCATGCATCTGATGTTCCCCCTTAGTCCATCAAGCATCCTGTTTCAGCGAAGATGCCCCATCGTTTCATTCCCCATGAGACGAGGCACATCTTTAGGTGTTCATCACAAGCCGATTCGTTCGTTTCCCCGACGGACGGGTCACATAACGCTTACGCCACTTTTGGTCCCCCGCCAAAAGTGGTTTTTTGTGCGCAAAAAAAGCGGCCGCCTATACGGTCGCTCACAGTCGTGCCAATAGTTTTCCTTTTTGCAACGTCGAGACGTACGCGCGCTTGGTAAACACGTCATACGCGTTCCCCCTTGCCGCGTCTAAGATGCCTTCATAGAGGAGCGCTGCCGCCTGTACCGGTTTCCGGCTCGCCGGTGGGTAGAGGTGATGTGTTTCCCTCGCCCGGGTATATAAGAATTCAGCTCGACGGGCGAGCGTCTCCCAGACATCCATGAACGCAGGTGTCACTTTCCGGGCGAACAAGTCCGCCTCCGAGACGCCGAACTCAGCGAGTAGCGTTTGCGGGAGATAAATCCGGTCCCTGCTCAAGTCTTCGCCGACGTCACGCAAGATGTTCGTCAACTGCATGGCGATGCCGAGATCGATTGCGCCTTGCTTCAGGCTCGCCTTCTCGGTCGCGTCCGGCTCTGGTACGAGAATCGGCAACAGCATTAAGCCGACCGTGCTAGCCGCATAATAGCTGTATTGTTCCGTCTCCTCGAGCGTCGCGTACCGTGACTTATGTAAATCCCATTTCATCCCTTCGGCCAACTCGAAGAAGGGCGCGACGTCCATGTCATAACGGCCCCACACATCACGGAGCGCGACCCAAAGAGCCCCTTCGACGTCTTCGTTCGCCAAAAAGCGATTAAAGTTATGCAAAAACTCCGTCAGGCTCGCTTCCGGTCGGTCGGATTCGTCGACGGCGTCGTCGAGCAGACGGCAAAACGTATAGACGGCCGCGACCGCCTGACGGTCCGGCTTGGAGAGCAAAGAGAAGGCCCGATAAAACGTCAACGAGCCTTTCTTCATGATTTCCTCACATTGACGATACGCTTCTTGTGTCGTCATAGAATGCCTCCATTTCTTCTTCCATTCTTTTCACGAGTAGTTCGGACCCAATCATCACGATCGGGACACCACCGCACGGGTGTACCGAGGCGCCGACGGCGAAGAGCCGTTCGATGTGCGCATATGGTCGGGCTTGCGGTTTGAACGCCGCCGACTGCGAGAGTTTCGGCGCGATGCCGAAGCTGCCGCCTTCAAAGAGACCGAATCGCTCCGCGTCCATCGGCGTCCGAAGTTTCATCTCGGTGACACGCTCACTGAAGCCCGGTACAAGCGTCTCAAGCCGGCCGACGAGGTGATCGATCGTCCCGTTCGCCTCTAAATCAGAGCGCTCGAGCTTTCGCGGCACCGGTACGAGGACGTAGAGCACACTTGTGCCTTCGGGTGCGAGCGTTCGGTCGACCCGGGACGGATTGAACGTGTACATCGCCGGGTACTCGCTCAGTTTACCATCTTCAAAGATGGTTCGCATCGATCCGGCAAAATCGTTCGGCAAGTCAAACTGATGCACCGGCAACTCAATCTCACCGTTGACGGTGAAGTACAAGAGAAGCGTCGCACTCGATGGCTCGTATGCTTTCGGTTTGACGCCATCGATGAGTCGCTCCATGAGCGGGAAGTCCCCGTTCACGACGACCGCATCGTGCGGATGGGTGACGCCGTCGACGACGACGGCGTTCGCCCGTCCGTTCTCGACACGAACACGTTCGACACGCGCGTTCAGGTTGAACTGAACACCGCGACGTCTCAGCTCTTGTTCTAGTTTCGTCGCGAGTGAGAAATATCCTCCTTTGACGTACCAGACCCCTTCTTCTTGCTCACGGTATGGGATGAGACCGTAAAGCGACGGCGTCGCATACGGGTTACCGCCGATATAGAGCGTCTGCAGACTATAGGCGACGCGCAGACGCTCGTCTTTGAAGAATCGTTTCATGTTCTCATGTGCCGTCTCATACGCCTTCAGGCGCATGAGGAGGAGCAACAGCTTCGGTTCGAACAAATCCGACTTTGCTTTATAGCCACGGTCTAAGAACGACTCAAAGCCGATTTGATACTCGTCGCGCTTTTGGGTCATATACCCGCGGAAAGCATCCCCTTCCCCGAACATGCGCTCCACTTCTTCCGCTTGCCGCTCGATGTCGCGGTACTTGTAGAACGCCGTCCCGTCTTCATAACGGAGGCGATAGAGCGGGTCGATTTCGAGCAGCTCAACTTCCGTCTCGGGAAGACCCGCCTGTTTCAATTGCTGTTTCAGTTTCGACGGCAACAACACGATCGTCGGGCCTTCATCGACACGGGCGCCGTTGTCGAACTCGACATAGTTGAGACGTCCACCGACGCGCGCTTCCTTCTCATAAATCGTGACCTGCAACGATGGGTATTTATGCGTCAATAAGAGCGCCGCATACAAAGAGCCGATTCCGGCCCCGACGAATCCGATGTTCATTGGCCGACACCTGCCCGGTCGCGAAGCAAGTTCGTCGTGATGCGAGCCGATTCGAAGATGGTCGGCAGTCCGCTGCCCGGATGGGTGCCGCCGCCGACGAGCCAGACGTGGTCGAGTTCTTCAAACTGGTTGTGCGGACGGAAGTACATCATCTGTGACAAGTTATGGCCCAGATTGAACGTCGCCCCTTCATAGACGCCGAACGCCTCCCAGTCTTTCGGGGTGAGCGCTTGTTTCACTTCGATGTGGTCCCGGATGTCTTTATACGGGGAACGCGTCTCGAGCGCGTCGAGGACTCGTTCGGTCATCTTCGGCTCGAGCGTCTCCCACGGCAAATTCGATAAGTTGTTCGGTACCGGGACGAGCACGTAGAGTGAGGACTTGCCGGCTGGCGCGAGCGTCGGGTCGATCTTCGAGGCGTTTTGCACGTAGAACGAGAAGTCGTCGCTCAACTTCAAGTCTTTCGTCATCTCTTTGACGTTTTGCTCGTAATCGTCAGCGAAATGAATCGTATGGTGGCCGACGTCATACAAGCGGTCGAGCCCGAGATAGAGCATGAACGTTGAGCACGAGTAGCGTTTCTTCTGCAACTGCTCGGGGCTCCAACGCGATAACGTGCCGTTCGGGACGAGCGATGTCATCGCGTGGGCGAAGTCGGCCCCGATAATCACTTCATCAAACGAGTAGTGGACGTTGTTCGCGACGAGCCCGTTCACACTCTTCCCATCGAGCAACAACCGGTCGACCCCTTCACCGAGACGAATCGACCCGCCTTCTTCCTCGATGACGCGCGCCATCGCCGTACATAACTGGTTCACGCCGCCAATCGGATGATGGACGCCGTATGCGTGTTCCATATAGGACAAAATCGAGAATCCGCCCGGACATTCCCAAGCCGACATGCCGAGATATTTCGCTTGGAATGTGAACGCATATTTCAGCTCTTCGCTCGTGAAGTATTCCGATAACACGTCATAGAGCGATTTACCGATCGAGAGGAACGGCAACGCCTTCAAGACACGAAGCGACACGTAATCGGTCAAACTGTCGTGCGCCGTCTGAAGCACCGGCATCAGCTTCGACAGCTTGATCGCTTGCTCCGACATGAATCGCTCATACCCTTCCCCGTTGCCCGGGAACTGTGCCTCAATCGCCTCGAACATCTCGTCACGGTCCGTCGTCATCGACAAGACGCGACGGCCACGGTCGAAGTATAGATCGTACATCGGCTCGAGCCGTTTCATCTCGACGTAATCGTGCAAGTTCCGTCCCGTCTCTTCAAAAATCTCTTCTAGAATATATGGCATATTCAAAAAAGTCGGGCCACGATCGAACGCGAACTCCCCGACTTGTAGACGTGACGTCCGTCCACCGACGAACGGCTGTTTCTCGAACACGGTGACAGAGACGCCACGGCTCGCCAAAATCATGGCTGCGGCGAGCCCTCCTGGTCCGGCACCGATGACTGCAACTCTTTTTTCCGACACGTTGAACAACTCCCTATGTGAATAGTCTCTTATGCTTCTACTCCATTATAGAAACGAGTCGAGACAAGTTCAAATCTGAATCGGCTCGCCGTGTGTAGTCTATGTCAGTCGCCACGTTCGGCGATGACGATATACCAAGACCCTTCTGGGATGAACGGGATGAAGCGGACGTTCCCGAAGCCGCTTTGTTCCATTTGACGACGGAGGGCGCGAATCGTAGGAAGTGGATATAAATTATCGTGGAGCGTCATGAACGCGTTGAACGCCGAGGCGAAGCGTGCGCCGAGCGGGGTCTCCGCGAGCGGCGTGACGAGGACGGCGACGCCACGCTCATCTAGATTCTCGAGCATGCGTCCGAGTAGCTTCGTCCGTTCGTCCGGCGAGAAGTAATAGAGCATGTTGTTCATCATGACGGCATCGAACCGTTCATCATGGTCCCATTCCATGAAGTCGGCCACTTCGTAACGAATCTCACCCGTCTCATCTTTCTCCCGTGCCTCTTCGATGACGTCTTCCTCCAAATCGATCCCCGTCAATTTCCAGTCCGGCTCGAAGTCATGCAGTTTACGCAAATAGCCACCGTGGCCGCAACCGATGTCGAGCATCGTCTTGACGTCTGCCTGACGCAAGAGTTGCTGCACGATCGGGAAGGCGACCGTCTCGACGAGCGTCGACGTCTGGGCGACGACTTGGCCGTGCGTGGCCCCGTCGAACGTCTTCTGTTTCCCCGACTCTAAAAACTCCGGATAGGCGATGAGCGCCGGAATGTGAAGTTCCATCATCTCTTGCAACATGAAGCCGATACTACGCTCATCTTCATGCGATAATTGATACTTCAAGCTACGCGTTGGATAGTAGCGCCATCCTCGCTTTTTCAAGTGTCGAACGGCGACACCGACATCAAGCCAGCGCTCGAGCGCGAGTTTCGTCAGCGGCCGCTTCAATCGAAGCGTCATTTCCGCGTAGCTGGCCCCGCCTTGGAGCGCATCAAATAAACCGTACTTATAACCAATATAGCCATGCCATAACGGCAGGAACGACTCGGTTTGTTTCATCCATCTCCGCGCATGAAGCACGCGCGACCATTCATTCATCTGTTGATCCATCGTTTCACCTCATCATCGTTATCACTGATTTTTGTATTTTCCCCTAATAATTTGAGGACAAACAAAAAAATCCCACTTCAATGTGTGAAGTGGGATCCGGCTCAAATGAAGTTGCTGAAAAACGATTGGCCGTACGGAAGCGCGTAACCGATGAAGATTGTCACGAGCGACAAGACAGCGAAACCGCCAAGCATGGCGCTGGCCGGCTTTTGTTTCTTCATGCGGATGAGCGCCATCTCGCCGAAGATGAGCGTCAAGAGTCCGACCGTGATTTTCACGTGGTAGAACATCCCGCCGCTGTTCAATTGTAAGTACAAATAAAGTCCCGTCCCGAACGCGACGAGAAGCATGAGGCGAAACGCCATATGCGCGATTTTGCCGCTCTTGTTCCCGTTCTTGTAGCCGACGTACGCGACGGCAAACAAGACGAGGAGTAAAATCCAGCTTGTCACGTGCGTATGCAGGAATGCAGTCAATGGCATTCATTTATCCCCCTTTTCATCATATACAATCCTTATTGTACACGAATAAACCTGTGACCGGTCAAGCGAAAGCAAAAAAAGAGAGGGACACCCGGCTTCGGGCACCCCTCTTTCCTTTATACGGTCGTCGGTGTCTCTTCGCGAACAGCATGCTCATAGCTCGGGATGACGACGGTGAACGTCGACCCTTGATGCTGCACGGACTCGACATGGATTTGACCGGCATGGCCTCGGACGATTTCCTGACAAATCGGGAGTCCAAGACCCGTACCGCCAATCTCACGGCTGTCCGAGTTGTCGACGCGATAGAACTTGTCGAAGAGGCGGTCGAGCGCTTCGCTCGGGATTCCGATCCCTTCGTCCTTCACTTTAATCGACACGGACTGGTCGTGGTGGGCCAATTCGACCGTGATTTTACCGCCGTGCGGTGAATATTTCACTGCATTCGACAGCAAATTGCTCATCAGCTGCTTAAACTTCTGACAGTCGGCATACAGCTCATACGGACGGTCGTCGGATGTGATGAGCTCGAACTGGTGCTTCAACGATGAGGCCTCATAGAACGTCATCATGTCGCGGATGACCGGCTCGACGTCGAGTTGTTCGCGGTCATACATTTGACTGCCCGCTTCCATCCGCTGCACGTCGAGGAAGTCGTTGACGAGATGCGTCAGGCGCTCCGTCTCGGCATGAATCGTCTCCAAATACTTCGCCTGTTTCTCGTTTGGCAGCTGTTTCTTGACCATGAGCTCGGTGAACCCATAAATCGAAGAGAGCGGCGTGCGCAACTCGTGCGAGATCGTCGAGATGAACTCGCTCTTCAACCGTTCGGCCTCCGTCTCGCTCGTGATGTCACGGAAGACGAGGAGCGTCCCTTTCGAGATGCCGCCGACGATGATCCGTTCGGCGTACATCTGTAGGTTCATCTCGCCTTTACGGATCGAGAAGCTGACGCTGTCATGCGGGAAGTCGTCAGTGAAAAGTCGTTCCGTATATTTCAGGAAATCGTCTTCTTGGTCGACCGTCGTCGAAATCGTCTCGCGCCACTCGTTCCAAGACAGCTCGGCGAGTTCGTTCGATGTGATTTCGTCGAGTTCCGGGAACATTTCATAGAGCGGACGGTTGACGAAGACGTCGTCGGTCGCGTGCTCGACGTAAATGACGGCTTCGCGAATCGAATCGAGAATCCGCTCGGTCTTCCCTTTCTCACGGGTCATCTCTTCGAAGAGACGCATCCGGAGAAGCGAGAGCGACAGCTGACGCGCGAACGACATGATGTCGCCCATCTGCGTCTGGGTGAAACGGTCCTTATAGCGGACGAGATAGATGAACGCGATAATCGTATCGTCGGTCGGGTCGTGGACCGGGACCGCCGTCTCGTACATATAGTACGGATACGGGAGCGGATGGTCACTTGCGACTTGTTTCGACGAATGGACCGTCGTCCGGAGCGTCATCGCCCGGGTGAGGACCGAGTTCTCACTTTCAAGCAGCTGACGCGTGAGCGTCTCGTTTAGGCCGTGGCTCGTCACTGAATACGAGCCGGCCTCGTCGACGAAGACGAGTGCCCCGACTTCCGAGTCCGTGATGGCGACGAGTTTCTCGATAATCTCTGGATACGCCGTCAACGAGTCGCGGGCTGCGAGCGTCTCCGTCAACTCGTTCCGGTACGCCAAATGTTGCTCGTTCTGTTGCGTCTGCTCGAGAATCTCTTCGAGTTCTTGTTGCTGCGCTTGCAACTCTTCTTGCTGAGCAATCAGTTCTTCTTGTTGCGCCTGAAGCTCGTGATTCTTCTCAATCAAGTGACGTTCATTGTCACGAAGCGTCTCGGCCATCTTGTTGAACGAGCGAGACATCGTCCCGATTTCGTCTTCGCGGACCATCTGATCGCTCAAATCGACGATTTCCCCTTTGAGCAGACGATCAGATGCGACCGCGAGCCTTGAAATTAAACGCGTTTGGCGACGCAAGAACGGTTGGACGAACAAAAGGATCAGAATGGCGAACGACACGATGCTTGCAATCCATAAGAACTGCAAAATGTTATTGTTTTGCCGCCATTCGGTATATACTTTCTCTTTTTCGCTGCCCATGAGCCCTCTGTAGTCCGTGAGCGACGTCTCGATTTGTTGAATCGGACCGAGCGTGTCGATGCCGCGCTCCGGACTGAACTGGACGACACCTTGCTCAATCAAGCGCTGGGCCGTCGGGAGCGACGCGACCGTCTCCGGGTCGATGAACGTCTCGATGACCTCACCTTCGCTCCGCGACTCCCCGTATTCGAGCGTGACCGGTAAAATCACATCAAAATAAAAGTCATGGAAATTTTGCAGGTCGTCCGCAAAAATCTCGCCTTGCCGCGTCTGGACGACGCTCTTGAACCAATTGATTTCTTGTTGGAACTCATTTTCTTTCGAGCGGGCTCGCTCGAGCGCCGCCGTATCGCCGAACAACAAATAGCCGCGCGAATCGTACTGCGCCCCTTGCCACTCGTCCCAAAGCGTGTTCAATCGGCTGATGCGCTCGTCGACCTCACGAAGGCGCGCCTCGTTCGCTTCGAGACGATTCTCGACGTACCAGTAGGCGATGCCAGACCCAATTAAAGCAACCGCTAAAAATGTATAGAGGACGACCATGATGTCACGGCCGAGCTTTTGCTTAAACCATCTGTTCAATTCACGATGCCTCCTATAATTTTGACGAGTTCGAGCGGACTGAACGGTTTCGAGATGAAGTAGTCGACACCAATCTCGTTCGCGCAATCACGGTCAGATTGTTGACTCTTCGCCGTCAACATCATCACTTTCGTATGTTGACGTCCCGGTAATTTTCGGACCTTCTCGATGACTTCTAGGCCGGTCATGCCGGGCATCATATGGTCAACGATAACGAGATCGTATTCATTCTGTTCAATCAAACGGTATGCTTCGAGGCCGTCTGGTGCCTCATCGATGTCGTAGCCTTCATCTTCTAACGTATCTAAAACGAGCATGCGTAATACTTCTTCATCTTCTGCGAGTAGGATTTTTACCATGACGATTCCTCCATTTTCATTCCATTTCATTATTTTACCGGATTTATTTCATAATCACAAAACAAAAGGTGCACGGTTTATAACCGTACACCTGAAAACAATTCCCGTCTATATTATATTGAAACAACGTCTTGTAAATCGAGCGAGTAAATGACCGTCTGCCCGACCGTAATTCCCCAAATCGATTCGATGGCCTCGCGATAAAGCGAGAGTTGAACCGTATAGCGTTCGCGCAACATCTGTCTCGCCGCCTCATCCGAGTCCGTCAAGTAGAGCACCGAGTCGGATTTATAGTCGAGAAGCACATACGTCTCGCCGTCAAAGAAGAGGCAGTCGATAATCCCTTGGATGAGCACCCGTTCGTCCGTGAACGCACCGTCTGGGTTGACGCGCTCGGCCGGCACGGCATACGTGAACGGCAACTCGCGCCACGCCTGATTTCTCGCTAACGCCTCGGTCAACGCCCGGCCAATCGGGGCGTCAAAAAACGTCTCGATATCTGCCATGGCGAGCCGGGCCGTCTTCGCTTCGACCGGGTTGAGCATCTGATGATTCTCGAGCCGGTCGATTTGGGGCGCAATCGGTTGTCTTGGGTCGAGCAGTTGGAACAACAAGTGAAGCGTCGTCCCACGCTCGGCACCGGTCTGGTCCGTCTGTTTCCACTTCGGTTCCCGATACGGCGTGTCCGTCGCCCGGAACGTCTCTTCAAACGCCGCCGTTTCCAGTTGCATCGCCCGTTTCAGTTCGGTGACGGTCTGTTTGGCGGCCGTCTCCGTCGCGGCCTGGGCCGGATACGTGTAAGCGAACGCCCTTCGGACCGCCTCCGTCACTTCTTGCTCACGTTTGACGGGGAAGTCGATCGCTTCGAACTGTTTGACGTGATGGAGCTGCGCCATCATCTCTTGGAGCGCGGCCACTTCGGCCAAATCGTCTTCGGCGATGATACGGTACGTCCAGCGCGTCGCCTCTGGCATCCCGCGAAAGACCGGGAGGCCGTTCCGTTCGAGGAACGGGGCGGCGCCCTCGAGTTTGAGAAGTGCCGGCGCGACCCAATCCAAATACGTCTTGGCGTCACGTCTTGCCTCGGCCGATAACGCCTCGCCATGACTCTCGACGTGTAGCCAATCATGCACTTGCTTCATCGGGTCGGCGACGGTGCCGACTAAAATCAGTTTTTCTTTCGCCCGGGTCAACGCGACGTACAAGACGCGCATCTCTTCGGCTTTCATCGTCTTGTCGAGGTCTCGGCGAATCATCTCTTTGACGAACGTCTCGGTGCGTGTCCGCGTGATGACGTCGATCGCATCCAAGGAGATGCCGTACCGTTTATGGAAGATGACCCGTTGCATTTGATCACGCTTGTTGAACTGCTTGCCGAGCTGGGCGACGATTGTCACCGGGAATTCAAGCCCTTTCGATTTATGGACCGTCATGATGCGGACGACGTTCTCTTCTTCCCCGAGCGACCTGGCTTCCGACAAGTCCTCCCCGTTATCCTGCAATCGATCCATCACACGTAAGAACCGATACAGCCCCCGATACCCGCTCCGTTCGTAGGAGAGCGCTCGGTCATAGAGCGCCTTCAAATTCTCTTGGCGACCTTTCCCGCCCGGCAGACCGCCGGCAAAATCATAAAACCCGGTATCGTTGAACACTTGTTGAATCAGTTCAGACAGGCTGTGGTTGCGGGCGAACGTACGCCACATCGAGAGTCGGTCAAGCACCTCACCGCACTTCAAGCCGAGCTCATCCTCGTCGTCCGCCTTCATTTTCAAAGCGTCATAGAACGACTCCTCCGACTCGAGGCGAATCTTGGCGAGCTCTTCGTCCGTGAAACCGAACATCGGAGAACGGAGTGCCCCAGCGAGAGGGATGTCTTGGAGCGGGTTGTCAATCAGTTTCAAGACAGACAACATCATCCGAATCTCCGTCGCCTGGAAGTAGCCGCCGTCCGAGTCGGTGTACGCCGGGATATTGTATTGGGTCAAGATATCCATCAACTGTTCGACTCGTTCTTTCTTCGATCGGACGAGAATGACGATATCCCGATATTCACATGAGCGGAGTAACCCGGTCTCTTCATCGGTCACTTTAAACGGTTCGTCGCCTGAGACGAGCTCTAAAATGCGTGTCGCGATCGCTCGCCCTTCAAGTTCTTGCTTCGACAACTCGTGGCTCTGTCCGTTGACGAGCACGAGCTCCGGACTCGCCTCGAGCGGCTCGTAGTCGCGGCCTGGCACGAGACGGGCCGCCTTGTCGTATGCGATTTCTCCAACTTCCTCGTCCATCAACTGAATGAACAAATCATTGATGCCGTGGAGCACTTCGGCCCGGCTGCGGAAATTTTGTGACAAGTCGATGCGCTGGCCCGCCTCCGTTCGTTTGAATCGCGTCGCCTTGTCGATGAAGAGGCCTGGCTCGGCGTGACGGAAGCGATAAATCGACTGCTTGATATCGCCGACCATGAACAGGTTGCCGACTTGTTCGTCTTCTTGACTGACCAGACCGATAATCGTCTCCTGAATCTCGTTCGTATCTTGGTACTCATCGATGAGCACCTCGACGAACCGTTGTTTATAGAGCGAAGCGACCGAGGACGGCGCGTCCCCTTCTCGCAAGATGGCGAGGGCGTAATGTTCAAGGTCACTGAAGTCGACGAACGCCCGGTCGCGCTTCGCCTGCTCGTAAGCGACGGCGAACGTCCGGACCGTCCCGACGAGCGTCTCGACGAGCGGACGTTGCGCCGCGAGGGCCTCGAGATGGTCGGCCCCGCTCACGCTCGCCTCCGTGAGCGCATCCGTCAATTTTTTCTTCGCCTGATCGTACGCGGGTTTTAACACGTTATGATAGATGTCATGCTCGTCTACCCGTTTGACCGACTTCATCGTGCCAAACTTGACGGCCCGTGCCGCCGTCTCGAGCTCGCTCCATTTCAACGTCTCCGCCTCGATTCGTTCGAACGGGGCAATCGCGGCGAGCACGTTCTCGGCTTGGGCCTCGTAACCGGCAAGACGAAGCTCGATGCCGACACGTCGGAGCTGCCGAAGCGCCCGTTCGATATCGGTGAACAACACACGGCCGAACTCGATTAAGAGCGGCTCTTCGTCCGGGTCGCTGTCCATCTGATAGAGCGAAACGAGTTCATCCAAGTACGCCTCCGGGTCCGGGAGCGTCCGGGCATAGTGATACAATCCGAGGATGAGCTCTTCAAGCTCATTGTCGCCCCGGTCTGACGTATAGGCGTCGACAAGGGCGAAGAAGCCGCTGTCTTGTTTCCCGTATTCTTCTTCAAGGACGTCTTCGAGGACGTCGTCTTGAAGGAGCACCAAATCTCGTTCCTCGGCGATTTTAAACGCCGGGTCGAGGTCGAGCAAATAATAGTTCTCCCGAATCACTTCTAAACAAAACGAGTGAATCGTCGTGATGAGCGCCCGGTTGAGCATTTGACGTTGACGCCGGACGTAGTCGTTATCCGGGTCATCACGAAGTGCCCCGTCGAGCGCTTTGGCGATTCGCCGTTTCATCTCTGCCGCTGCCGCGTTCGTGAACGTGACGACGAGCATCCGGTCGGCCGTCAAGTCGTCGTTTTCATCGAGCAGTCGGCTCGCGAGCCGTTCGACGAGGACGGCCGTCTTCCCGGAACCGGCCGCTGCCGAGACGAGCACGTGCGAGTTCCTCGCGTCGATGGCGGCTTGTTGGTCATTCGTCCACTTCATCGGCGTCACCTCCTAATCTTGATAGCACATCGTCTTTCTCTAGCTTCTTCAACTGTCGCGGCTCATTGGCGAGCGCCTCGTCAAAATGACAGACGCTCTGATACGGGCACGTCTGGCACGGACGGCGCTCCTTGTACTCGTACGGCTCGACACCGATTGTGCCGTCATACATCGCCTCGGCGCTCGCCTCGGCTATATCAATGGCGTGGTCCATCAACTGTTCGAGTTGCGACGGCGTGACGACTTTCTTCACCGTGTTCGCATCAATCGTCCCGTCTTTCTTATATTTGACCGGGATGACGATCGATTTTTTCGCTTCCGCCTTCGCCGTCCGGTCCATCATGTCGAGCACTTCCGGGTCGTCGACGAGCAGCCCTTGCATCTGATACGACTCGAGCACTTTACGCGCCGTGTCAGCCTCCGTCCCGCCCGGTGTGACGAGCGGCCGGTGGACGTGGAAATAGAGCGCCGCTGCTGGTGCGACGTTCTCTTTCGTCCAGGCATCGGCCTGCTCAATCAACACTTTCAAATAGATGAGCATCTGCATGGCGAGACCGTAATAAATCTCAGCGAAATCGATATCGCGCTTGCTCGACTTGTAGTCAACGATCCGGACGTAGAGCTGGTCATGGACCTGTGCCGTGTCGACCCGGTCGATGCGGCCGACGAGTTCACACGTCGCCCCGTTGCTGAGCGTGAACGAGACGGGCGGGAAGTTGCCGCTGCCGAATGCGAGCTCGAACGCTACGGGGTCGAACCCGTCTCGTTTCGACTGTTCAATCAACACTTCGGCCGTCTTCGTGACGACGTCCGTCAATTTCTTCTTCAAATATCCATAGCGGTTCGAGCTCATTAAAATCGCATGCTGAATCTCCGGGGTGACGAGTTCGACGGCAGACTCGGCGAGTGTCACGCACTCGGCTTGATCGACGTCGCGCCACTCCTTCCCGTCCATCTTCACGGTTTGAGACATGTGTTCGATCGTTCGATGGTACAAGTTCCCGATATCCGGTGCCTCGAGCCGATACAAGCGGCGCTCCCTGAGGCGAAGCCCGTAACTCGCGAAGTGGCGGAACGGGCACGCCTGGAACGTCTCGAGTCGGGACACGCTCGCCCGAATCGAGTTCGTGTAAAGTGACTTGGCCACGTCTTTTGAGAGCGGCTCCGGTACGTTCTGATAAAACAAGGCGCTCGTCAACAGACGGATGCGCGCGCGTCCTTCCGGATGCTTGAGTAGCTCGTTATAGACAGCGAACCATGTGTCTTGAATCGGATAGTGTCGGCTGAGGCGTTGCAACTCGAGTGCGGTCACGGCCGCCGTCTGGTTGACGTTCGTGATGAAGCGAAGTTGATCGGCCGGACGATGCTCACCGGCCTCGGCGAAGTGTGTCTTGACGACGGCGCCATTCAACAGGCGCGTCTTGATGTCGGCGACGAACCCAGCCGGCTGAATCGCCTTCCCGCTCCGGTCGACGAGCGCATAGCTGACGTACAACCGATGACTCGGTGCCGTCAGCGCTTTATAGACGTAATACGTCTCATCGTCAAACAGATGCTCGGTCGCTTTTCCGGCCCGTACGCCATGCTCATGCATGAAGTCGAGGTCGTGGTCGGTCAACAGTTTCGACTGCGTCGCGACGAGCGGGATTTGGTCCTCGTTCGCTCCGAGTAAAAAGATGACTTTCTTATCGATGAGACGCCCCCGGACATAATCCGTCACCGTCAATTGATCGAGCGACGGAGGCACGAGGGCATAACGCAGACTATCGAGTCCGGTGTCCATCATCTGCAAGAACAGTTCCGTCGAGAGCGTCTCTTCCGGCGCGGCCGCCTCGAGCTGTTCAAGTAAGTGCAACACCGCGTCCCAAACTTGCGTATGCTCGCGGGCCTCGAGCAATCGGGCGTCCTCGAGCGCCTCGTCGCGCCAATACGATAGACAAGCGGCGACATCGATTCGCTCCAGGAAGTGATAGATGGCATGCGTGTATGCCTGCATCGTCTTGGCCGCCTTCAAGTCAGCCAAGAGCGGGTCGAACGTGTCGACGACGGTCTGGCGATAACGGTTGAGCGCGGTCTCGAGATCGAGTTCTTCCCCGGTAAGCTTCGCTTCGTCCTCAGCCCGGCGCTTCAATTGCCACTCGTCGTGCCAATGGTAATGCTTGATGCCGCGTTCGATGACGAACGCCTCGAGTCGATCGACCGACGTGCGGCGATGTTCGGCGTCGAGTAAGACGAGCTCCGTCTTGAGCGCGCGGAACACCGGCTCTTCCCGATACCCGCGGAGGGCAATGTCGACGGTCGCCTTCAACAGTTCGACCACGGGATGGTCGAGCATCGGTTGCCGCTCATCGAGAAAGAACGGCAATGCCGCTTTCTGCAGGGCCTGTGATGCCAAGTCCCCATACGCTTCAAGCGAACGCGAGACGAAGGCGATATCTCGATAGCGGTACCCGTCTTCGCGGACGAGCCGCATCACTTCACGGACAGCCGCCTCCACCTCGACCGTCCGATCGACGGCGGCCTCGAGCGAGACGTGGTTCGTTTCGCGCGTATAAGGTGCCGCGGTCATTTGGCCGAACGTCGCCTCGAGATAGGCGAGACTCGGATGCGTGAACCGCTTCGCGCCATCGTGCGGCACGTCTGTCGAGCTGATTCGTGACTCGGACAGTCGTTCTTTGAACCGCATGAGCGTCCGCTGCGTCGGACCGAAGAGCGGATTCGGCCGATAAAGCGTGTCCGGATCAATCGTCAATAAGACCGACAGCGGGGCTTTCTCGGCAATCGCGACGAGGACGGCGAGCTCTTGCTCGGAGAACTCGTTGAACCCGTCGACGTAAAACTGCGTGCCCGTCAAGTCAACCTCTGGTAACAGCTCGAGCATGACGTTGAAATAGTCTTCCGCATGGAGCGCCTTACCGGCCGTCATCGCCATGAACCCTTCATATAGAATCGATAAGTCTTGTAACTTTAACGCCCGATGCGGATCTTGCTCGCTCAAGCGGAGCAATTGTTCCGGATCGACGAGCCCACGCTTCAACATCGTGATGAGCGTGTTCAACTCCTCATAAAACCCGTATTGGTTCATCGTCCGTCGGAACAGTGTCAGCCGCTCCTCGTTCATCTCGACGACGCGACGCAACAACAGGTGCGTCCCCGTCTGATCCAAAAACTGTTCGGTCGAGATGCCGTGGTCACGCATGAGCAAGAACGCAAGGCGGCGCATCGATAACACTTGCACTCGGGTCGAACCCGTCAAGCCGTCCGTCATCGCCATCTTCCGTTCCATCTCAAATGACATTTGGTCCGGTACCAATAAATAGATGGTCGGTCCGCTCGGGTCGCGTTTGAGTTCCTTGATGATGTGACGCATCATCGATTCGCTCTTTCCGCTCCCGGAACGTCCGACATGAAAAGTGACCGTCATTTAGGCGAACACCCCTTCCCTTTTTTCTTTATTATGACGTATCGCTCCCGGTTTGTAGAGCGAAACCTCCGTTTCACCTAAGCAAAAAAAGACTAACCCTTTCCTTTACCCATGCTCCATGAAAATCGATTAGACTAAAGGTATGAGGGGGATGGATGATGAGTGCATATGAACAATTTGGAGGCGAACGCGGCGTCAAACAACTCGTCGAGGCATTTTATGACCTCGTCTACGCCGATCCGGTCTTACTGCCGCTGTTTCCGGATGACAAAGAGCGGGTAAAACAACATCAGTTTGAGTTTCTGACTCAACTACTCGGCGGGCCGAAACTGTATACGGAACGACGTGGCGGTGGAAACTTGGCGATGATTCATCGGGACCACCCGATTTCGGAGACACACGCCGGGCATTGGCTCGGTTGCATGGAACAGGCGCTCAAGACGGTCGAGGCGCCCGAACCGGTCAAACGACAGCTGTTCCATCGCTTGATTATGTCGTCGTCTAACGTCGTTCGCGTCTGCTCCCACCATTTTGAGTAGTCAGCTTTTCAAAAAGCGGGTATGATAGGAAAGTAAGCAAAGGAGGTCGTTGTCATGACAGAAGAAGAGAAAAAAGAAGCCGTTTCCTCTGAGGAAGAAACGGAAGAAGTCGAGCCTACGGCTGTCCTCGCCGATGCGCTCGATGAGGATGACGAAGAAGAGGATCAGCCTGAAGAAAAGAACATGGACCACATTAAAGGCGTGTTCAACTATATGCATGAGAACGGACGGGAATATCGTGTCGTCTTTTATAACGACCGAAAAAACCTCGTCTTCCGTGAACTCGGGAACGGAAAAGTCGAATTCGTGGGACGCTTCACGGATGAGTCGTATGACCAAGAGAACGAGGACAAAATGCGTGAACTCGGTGAAACCGAATTGAACCGAATTCTCGCCGACCGTCTCAAATAAAAA
>NZ_JNAA01000051.1:0-5974 GCF_000696055.1 Exiguobacterium sp. AB2 | reverse complement strand
CTCGTTTCTCCGGCGTCAGCTCTCGACTTTGCATGAGCTCGATATAGCCGGATAAGGAAGAGAGCGGAGTCCGCAGTTCATGGGAGACCGTGCTGACGAGCTCGTTCTTGATTTGGTCCATCCGCTCTTCCTCGGTTCGATTTCGGAAGACGAACAAGAAACCACTGTCGACGCCGACTTGACGCTTCGCGTCCATACCGGTCGCGTACATCTCGTAGTACTGTTCATCCCGGTCGTTCGGTTGCGGAATCGAGAAGCGCATCGATACCTCGTGGGCCGAGCCGTCGAGCAGGAGGTCGACTTTTTTCAACATCTCCGTCCGGTCTCGTTGTCGGAACGTCGTCAAGAGCGGGATGCGCTCTTGCATCTTATTCGGGGCGATGCCGGGCAAGTCGAGCAGACGGCGGGCGTGCACGTTCATGAACAGGACGCTGCCGTTCGATTCGGTCAAGACGAACGCCTCGTTCGACGCTTGTAAAATCGACTGGATGATATCGCGCTGGCGGGCGATGGCGTTCTTCTCGCGCTCGAGCATCCGTTCGACTTTCTTACGGTCGCTAATGTCACGCATGACGGCGACGCGGAGCGTCTGGCCTTGATACGTCACCTCTTTCGGGTACACTTCCATCTCGAGGAACGTGCCGTCCTCGCGTCGACCGATGACTTCGTACGGCGTCTGGATATGGTTGCGGATACGTCGCAAGACGTCGGCCCGGTAGCCTTCGGCGATGAACTCGATTGTCTGGCGACCGACCATGTCTTCAGCGGGGATGCGGAAAATCGTCTCGGCCGCCTTGTTGGCGTCGAGAATCGTCCCGTCCTCATGGAACAAAACGGCTTCGATGACCGACTCAGCGAACATCCGATAGCGCTGTTCTTTATGGAGCAACTCGCCTTTTAACGCAATCTCCGGGCTGACGTCGAAGACGAAGAAGAAGAAGCCGATGACGCGGGCTTGCTCGTAGACGGGATGCATGAACAGCTTCCCGACGAAGTGGGTCCGGTCTTTCCGTTGAAACTTCCATTCGCGGTCGCCACGATCGAGTGCGACGCGGAGCATCTGTTCGAACGATAGCAAGCGTTCGGTCTCGTCCTGGTAATGCGTCCGTTTCTCGCTCAATTCGCGGGACTCGAAGAGGGCGAATGGGGTCATCTCGTATAAGACTTCATGGGGGGCATAGCCGAACAGCTCGGTCGCCCCTTTATTGAATCGGTTGATGAGCAAGTTCGCATCGGTCATGATCATCGCCATGTCGAGCTCCGTATGCATCATCGCTTCGAAGGCGTTATGTTGGACCGTCACCCGCGTATCGAGCGGGAGCGGTTCGATTGAGAGAATATAGACGTCTCCGTTCGGGATGGCGTGGATGCGGATTGTCGGCATCTCGTACATCCAAGGGAGTCCTTGTTCCATCCGGCGCGACAGCTCCATCGTAATCGGGGATTGATTGACCATATGAAAGATGTTTGAACGCGTCTGTAAATCTTCAGGAAATTGTTTTAAGAACGGTCGGTTCGCTTGCACGATCGTGCCGTCTGTTTGAATTAAGGCGACACCGTAAGGCAAAGCATGCAACAGGTCGTTCTGGAGATGCACTCTTTTCTCCATCAACGGGTAATCCCTCCTTCTATAAATCAAACGGGTACATCTTCATACCATTCGACACCTGTGCCTTTGTTTTCCTGCCTAGAGACGGTAAAGTAATAGTGAACGAACGATGGAGAGGACGATGAACGTGAAAGGAATGGGCTTGAGTCTCATACTCGGACTTGTGCTTTGGTGGATGGACGCCCCGGTTTGGGCGATCGTCACGGTAATCATACTTGGTCTCGTCTGGCTCATCTGGCGGAAGCGCCTATCGACGATTGACCGAATCGACCGCATGGACGGACGTGAGTTCGAGTTGTTTTTAGAGGACGTGTTCCACGCGCTCGGCTACAAGGTGACCGTCACACCGGCGTCTCGTGACTTTGGCGCCGACTTGTTGCTCGAGACACCGGACGGCTGGTCAATCGCCGTCCAGGCAAAGCGCTACGAGAAAGTCGTCGGGCTCGAGGCGGTCCAACAAGTGGCGGCGGCCGTTCCATACTATGGGGTGGATGAGGGATGGGTCGTGACGAACTCGTCTTATACGGAAAGTGCCTATGAATTGGCGGCACCAAATCAAGTTCGTCTGATTGCAAGATCAGAGCTCGAGCAACTGTTGAAAGAAGCAGGGTTTAAGCGCTAGGGCAGGCGGTTTTCACATGTTTGTCAAGATGACGGATTGTGTCGAAGAAAAAGGGGTTGTCTTTTTCACGAATAGGTGCAATAATCATCTTCGTCATATGAAATATGTAGTAGTTGAACAGAGAGATTCGGCTACACGAAACAACATTGGGGTTTCACAGAATGACCAACCGGACAAATAGAAAATTCGTGGTTGGAACGTATTAGGAGGAAAAGCGGTGCGCAAATTAATTTATGTAAAAGGTTGCGTCTTTACGCAAGGCGAAGCGACCATTTATGACGAGACAAATGATGCGATCGGATCTGTTCACCGCGACGCGGAAGGCAGTGTCCAAGTGCACAATTTGTCTGGCCGACAAATCGCTCTCGGGAAATATATCCCGAACTGTCAGAAATGGGTCGTGATGAACCACGACGGGCAAGCGATTGGTCAATTGAAAGACAAATTCTCGTTATTCGGGAAAAAGTGTGAGTACAACGTCTATGAACGCGGGCTCTATACGATTCAATACGACGTCGAGCGCTACAAGTTCAGTGTACGCGACAAGGCGGGCAAGTTAGTCGCCGAGCTTCGCAAGCACGAGGACGACAGTTTCTGTCTGACGAAAGAAGCCGACCAGCTCTCGATGTTTGAACTATTGTCGGTCTTGAAGACGCTGAGCGTCAAATCACGGATGCCGCTTGCGGTTTCTATCTGAACGTAACGACAAGCACCAGCCTTCGGGTTGGTGCTTTTCTGTATGCAAAAAACCGCTTCATCACATGAAGCGGCCCAAGTATTGTTTTGCCTCGAGCTCGAGTGTCGTGACGCGGTGGGCGTACAAACAGAGCTTCAAGACGTGGATGATGTTCGGATGGGAGTGTCCCATTTTCTCGACCGAGCGTTTTGCCCGGGTGTCGAGCAAGTCGATTGGACTCGTCGACTTGGCATATTCGGCATATAACCGATAAAAATCGATCGGCGAGATGAAGTCGGCCTCATCACGGTCCGGGTTGTTAAAGATGAGCGCAAGCAGCGAGCTCGTCTCTTCAAGCGAGAACAAGTGCTTCAAGTCGTCGAGCAAATAGATGATTGCCGCCTGTTGCAAGGAATATTTCTTTCCGACGTGCGGGACGCCGATAATTTTACGCACCTCGCGCTTCGTCCAGTTTTGAATCGTGGTCGCCGATAAATGCTCGCCGGTCAACGTGTTGGCGAGAGCGACGATTTGATTGATGGACAGTCCGTTCTTTTCAATATGAAACAAATGGATTTTACGGAGCTCTTTCGGAAAGTGGTCACGGACTTCTTCCGGGAACAAGGCGATGGCCCGATCGACGTCACCAACTTGCATATAGTGAAGGCAGTCCGCCAAAGTTTGAATCGAAATTGCGTCGCGCATAAAGCCACCCTTTCTATAGCCGGCTTCGTTCGCCGTCTATACAGTCATTTGACCTCATTCTACCAAATGTTTGAAAAGGAAGCTAGGTTCAGACCCGATTAAGGTATAATGTAAACGTAGAAAAACTGTAGCTAAAGGTGGTCTATCGATGAATGAATGGGTCAGCTCTATCTTATCGATCGTCATCGTCCTCGTATTCCTCGTCGGACTCGAACAAGTCGGCAAGCGTCTAGGTTGGACGGACGAAACAATTCGTAAAAGTGTACATATCGCGGTCGGCCATTGGTCGCTGCTTGCAGTTTGGTTAATGGAAACTTGGTACGTCGCCGCCGTGCCGCTCGTCTTTTTCACGTTCGCGAACGCGTTCCTTCTTTATAAGAGTCCGTCACCGGTTCATCAGACGGAACGTAAATCGCTCGGCACCGTCTATTATCCGATCGCCTTGCTTGTCATCCTGTTCTTCTTCTTTGAATCAGAGCCGCTCGCCTTTTTGGCAGGATCGCTCGTGTTGGCTTGGGGCGATGGCCTGGCCGCGCTCATCGGTCGCAAGTATGGCACGGTGACGTACGACTTATACGGTCAAAAGCGTTCGTTCCAAGGCAGTATGGCCATGTTCCTCAGTTCATATGCCGTTCTCTTTTTATTATTTTTGTGGGATGATATTCCACTTTGGCAAGTGGTAACATATGGATTCATTATTTCAATCGTTGCCACACTCACAGAAGCAATTTCGTATCGAGATTGGGATAACTTTACAATTCCGATTGTAGTGGCTGTCGCCACATCATTATTGTTGTAAATCTTTTGCTCGATTGTAAAGAAAACGTTTCTTGTCACCCCTGTCAAAGATTTGTATACTGTGTTTCGTACTGAAATCATTCAGTGACGTGCCTGCCTCTCTCTTGACGAACCGAGGCATGCTTTAAAATTGAACGTAAAGGATTGAGGCAACGCATGAGCTTTTTAAATCAACTACTCACTATCATTCCGGCCGATCGCGTGAAGCAAGATGAGCCGCTGTCGGCACACACGTATACAAAATTAGGTGGGCAGGCCGATTATTTCGTGGCCCCGCACACGTATGAAGAAGTTCAAGCCGTGCTTGAGCTCGCCCATCGCGAGAGCGTCCCATTCATGATTCTCGGGTTCGGGTCGAACTTGATTGTCCGTGACGGAGGCCTTCGTGGCATCGTCTTAAACTTGAACGAACTGAAAACGATTCGTCGAGACGGGAATCAACTGATCGCCCAAGCCGGTGCGGCCATCATCGACGTCTCACGTCAAGCGTTGACCGAAGAGTTATCTGGCTTAGAATTCGCCTGTGGCATCCCGGGAACGGTCGGTGGCGCGGTGTATATGAACGCAGGCGCCTACGGTGGAGAAACGAAAGACGTCATCACGAGTGCGGTCGTGTTGTCGCCTGAAGGGCAGCTCATGACACTTACGAAAGACGAGCTCGATCTCGACTACCGGACGAGCCGGATTTCGAAAGACGGGTTGATTGTGCTCGAAGCGACGTTTGAACTCGAGCCGCTCGGCTATGAAGCGATCAAAGACGTCATGGACGACTTGACGTACAAGCGCGAGTCGAAGCAACCGCTCGAGTATCCATCATGCGGTAGCGTCTTCAAACGACCACCGGGCTACTTCGCCGGCAAATTGATTCAAGACTGTGGCCTGCAAGGGAAGCGGATCGGTGGAGCGGAAGTCTCACTCAAACATGCCGGATTCATCGTCAATATCGATGAAGCGACAGCGACCGAGTACATCTCGCTCATCCGTCACGTCCAAGCGACGGTGAAAGAGAAGTTCGAAATCGACTTGGAGCCAGAAGTGAAAATCATCGGTGAAGATATCGCCGTCGAAAACGCATAAGCATGAAAACGCTCGAACCGATTGGTTCGAGCGTTTTTGAATGGGACGAGGACAACAAAAAAGCCGCCAGCAACAATGCCGACGGCTTTACGTTTACGCTTGTAGTTGCTTCGTGATGGCTTCGGCTGGAGCGACAAACGTGTAGCCGAGGTCGCGGGCGACGGCTTCATACGTGACCGTCCCGTCGATGACGTTCAATCCTTTAAGCAAGGCTGCGTTCTCGCGGAGTGCTGGGAAAATCCCTTTTTGTGCGCACTCGACGATATACGGCATCGTCGCGTTCGTCAAACCGAGTGTCGACGTGCGTGGGACGGCACCTGGCATGTTGGCGACGGCATAGTGTTGAACCCCGTAACGCTCGTACGTCGGCGCGTCATGCGTCGTGATATGGTCGATGGTTTCGCAGATTCCGCCTTGGTCGATGGCGACATCAACGATGACCGAACCGGGTGACATCTGTTGGACCATTTCTTTCGTGACGAGCTTC
>NZ_JNAA01000050.1:0-23185 GCF_000696055.1 Exiguobacterium sp. AB2 | reverse complement strand
CATTTCGGCGCGGGGCAGGGTCGTTATTGTTTGCGAATCCAAACGGCACCGGCCGAGTTGTCTTTCGCTTCGCCGACGACGTCGACGACGAGACCGTACTTAGGCAATTTCTTACCTGCGTCCGGGATGAGCGAGTTGATATACGTGTTGGCGTCATTGAATTGCTTCACGCCAGGTTGTGCTTTGTAGTCGTAGATGCCACGGCTCGGTGAGTTGATATACCATGGGATCGTCTTGTCGAGACTGAACGCCGCGTCCGCGATTTGGTAACGCGTGCTGCCTGCGACCGTGTCTTTGCCGTTCAACTTCCCGATCAATGCTTCTGGATGCGAATCGACGACACCGATGAAGCCTTCGCCAGGATGGATGCCGACCCAGTTGTCTGAGAACGAATCGTCTCCGTACCAGACGACGAGACCTGTGTTGTATTTGACGCCACGGCCGTTCAAGAGACCCGTATCAGCGCCGGCGTGGTTACGCCACTCCAGGTAGTAGTAGTGCGGCTTCTCATCCCAACCGTCCGACTTGACGAAACCGTTCAACTTGACCGCTTCCGCGCCTTCTGCATCGTCAGCGAACAATGTCGCGCCGCCCGATGTGATCGAGACGTTGTCGAGTGCGAAGCCTTCAAGCGCAAGGCCGCCGTCTGTCACGTATTCGAAGACGATCGAGACGTCTTGTCCGGCGAATTGTGACAAGTCGTACGACTTACGAACCCATTCACCGTTCGTCGATTCTGCGTCGTTACCCGTATTGTCGTCACCGTATACGTCGAGGACGACTTCTTTACCGCCGCTAAGCGCTTTGACATAGAGATAGTCATAGTCGTATTCAATCTCAAAGCGTGTATCGAAGGCAAGCTGCCCATCAGCTCCGAGTTTCACGCTCGGGATCGCCAACTCCGTATGCAAGTTGTCGCCTTTCGTCGAGTAGTAGTAATACTTGCCGAACTTCGGCTCGATGCCTTTAACCTTTTTATCTGGCAAGTTGATTTTCACGATGCCAGGGTTTTTCGATTTCGTCACCGATTGGTCGATTTGGGAGACGAAACCTTGTGCGTTAATATCATCGAGTTCGACTTCCGTGATGTTTGCCCAGTTGCCGCCCATCAACTTTTGGAAGTACTCTTTGTTTTGTGGAGAGAAGCTTGTCGGTTCAGTACCGGCAATCTTCCCAGCCCAGCTACCGCCACTCATGATCGACCATGATTGTACCGGTTCGCCTTGACCTGTATATTGCGTATCGTATTCATCCGGAAGGCCGAGGTCGTGACCATATTCGTGCGCGAAGACACCGACTGCGCCGTCTTCTGGTTGAATCGTGTAGTCGAATGCGGCCACTTGACCGCCCCAGTAAGGGACAGCTGCTTCTGTACCGGCGATGCGATACGGGCTGTTGCCGACGACCCAACGGTGTGACCAGACTGCGTCGTCTCCGAGCACGCCGCCACCCGCTTCTTGGCCGGTACCTGCGTGAATGATCATCAAGTGATCGACCAAGCCGTCTGGCTCGTTGAAGTTGCCGTCACCGTCAAGGTCATATAAGTCGTATTCGTCATACTCGGCCAAGTTCATGCCGCTCTTCACAGCCGCGTCTAATGCGTCTTTGACGAGTTGACGCGGTCCTGGTCCTGCATTGTCGTGACCGCCAGTCGGACGGTCGGCACCGTAGTCTTTCGCCGTGCCCGGGACGGTCAACCATTCTGAGACCGTTCCATCGACAGTGTAGCTGCCGCCAGACTGTTCCTCATAATACTGTTTGAACGTCTGGACTTTATCACCATTGAACAGCTCGAACGACTCGTCACCGAACATATACTGCTCATAGTGTTCTTTACTGAAGTTGTCGCTGTACAGATAGCCTTCTTCTTGGACGACGTTGTTGTGTTTGAAGTCGCTATATTCGACGAGTAAGACGAGTACTTTGTCTTCACGGACGGCGCCGTTATAGCCGGTCTGTTTCGCCGGGTCGACTTTCACTTGACCGTCCGGTTTGCCTTTCCGATAGTTCGCTTGTCCCTTTTTCGCCTTGTCGAGGAGACGGTTCGACTCTTTTTCAAACTGGTTATGTATCTTCTCCTTGGCAACGGCCGCCTTGTCATGCAAATCATGCTTATGCGGGTCTTGCGCCGCACCTTGTTTCTTGGCGATGTACGCCTCGACCGCTTTCGTGCGTTCTGAAGCCGACAATCCTTTCTTGATGACGCCACGATTCTCGAGCGCTTTGGCGAGACGTTCCTCATCGATGATGTGATGATCGAACGGGGCGTGTTCGCTAGCCGTCGGTAAGGCTGGCGCGACATTGGTTGGTCCTGCAGCGACCGGGATGGCGCTGACCGTCATCGCTGACGTCAGGACGGCCGCGAGTGTCGTGCGGCGGATGGAACGATTTTTCATCTGTACTGACCTCCTGTGAAAATAATGGGAAATTGTGTGAGCTTAGGGTAAACACTAGACCTGTGTCTGATTAATGTCAATATTCAGAAAATAGAGAACGAAAAAAGAGACTTTCGTCCCATTTGGGCAAAAAGCCCTAAAGGACGTCGGTCTCCATGTCGATATATCCGTAATGCAGTTTTGACGACTTACGGATAAACCTCGTGAAACCGTACTCGTTGAACCATTCGCTCTCGAAGTGCGCCTTGAGGACGATGCGCTTCTTGGCGACACGACGGGCTTCCTGGAGTAGTTCGTCTGAAAGCGGGGCGGTGTTCGCGAGTGAACGTAACGGGTTCAAATGAACCGATTCTGAAATCGTCTTCTCGAACATCGGGTCGAAGTAGACGACGTCAAACGAGTTGTCGGGACATGTCTTCAAATAGGCGAGGGCGTCTGCATGCATAACCTCGATTCGGCGCATCGCTTGATTGATGGCATCCTCTTTCTCGTGCCACAGGCGTAATCCTTCCTTCACGAGCATCGCCGTCACGAACTCACTCTCGAGTCCGGTGACGCGACCGTCTGGTCCGATCGCATGGCTCATGACGATCGAGTCCGAACCGAGGCCGAGCGTACAGTCGAGCACACGGTCGCCGGTTTCGAGCTTGGCGATGTCGACAAGCGGGTCGTGTCCGCCGCGCATGAGTTGCTTGATGCGGAAGACGGAGCTCGAGGGGTGAAAGAAGAACGGTTCGGTCGTCCCGAGCGACGTGAATTCGACGCGCCGTTTATCAAAGACGAGGACGCCTTCCTCATAGTGATTCATCAACGCCTCGATTGATTGTTTTTTCCGCTCCACGAAACGCACACCGTATTGCGATGCGTGGCGTTTGGCCTGTTCACGGACCGAATCTGTCGGTCGCAGGCAGGTCGTGACAATATACATAAAAACGCTCCTTCATGAAAAAGAGACGCAGGTCGCGTCTCACTTTTTCTTGCTGAGTAAATCAGACAACTCGTCGATTAGTGCCTTGTGTGTGGCCAATTCTTTTTTCTTTTCATCGTTCGGATTGATTGGACGTTTCGAGCGGCTTTGGAGCGCTTCGAGCGTCTCATCGATTGACGATTTGAGCGTGTCGCGGTCTTCCGGCTTGAGTGACACTTCCTGCGGGTTTTCACCACTCGCATCGAGTTCGCGCAATCGTGCCATCAATTGTTTCGCCTCGCGGTTCAAATCCGACAACAATCTGTCAATTTGTTCCAATCTTAATTTGATTCCATCTCGTTCTGTAAACATACGTTTCACCTCTTTTAGGGGGTAACCACAAGGGTCTCTTCTTGTTTACTTTACCATATTTTTCGTAAGACGAAACTACCGGGAATATATTCCATTTATTTTGTGGGGAGAAAACAATGTTTCTCTATACCCACTCAAACTTCAGCTGATATACTAACTAGGCTAAAAGGGAGGTGGCCGGATGGGCACAACGAATCATCCACCAAAAGCGCTCAAAGGCGCGATTTTATCGATTACGACGTATTTGGTCTTATCTATATTAAAGGTCGTCTTCGGAATCATTTATAACTCAGAGGCCGTCCTCGCTGACGGATTCAACAACACGACGGACATTATCGCCTCGATCGCCGTCTATATCGGGATTCGGAT
Source organism: Exiguobacterium sp. AB2 (assembly GCF_000696055.1). Lineage (NCBI taxonomy): Bacteria > Bacillati > Bacillota > Bacilli > Caryophanales > Exiguobacterium > Exiguobacterium sp. AB2. The sequence goes on along the minus strand of NZ_JNAA01000050.1, from coordinate 19,141 downwards.
TGCCGCGTTGCCGCGCGACGCCGAACATAAATATGGGCATGCGAAAATGGAGACGCTCGCCGCGCTCGTCGCGTCACTCATCATGGTCGCTGTCGGGGTGTTCGTCCTATTGAACAGTATCGCGAACTTACTTCGGGGCGAATATGTCGAGCCGAACCCGCTCGCTGCGGTCGTCGCCTTCTTAAGCGCGCTCGTCATGTTCGGCGTGTATGCATACAATACGAACTTGGCCAAAAAAACGCGCTCGCTCGCCTTGAAGGCCGCCGCGAAAGACAATCTCGCCGATGCGATGATTTCGATTGGGGCCACTTTCGGTGTCTTATTCGCTTATTTCAAACTGCCATGGATGGACACGGTGCTCGCCGTCTTAATTGCCGGGATGATTATCCGGACGGCCATTCAAATCTTCTTAGATGCGACCCATCAACTGTCGGACGGGTTCCCCCCGGACCTCGTGGACGAGTACGAGGAGACGATCGGCGAGTTCGAGTCGGTGAAAGAAGTGCGTGAAATCAAAGGTCGCCATCTCGGGAACCACGTCATGCTCGATGTGACGATCGCGGTCGATGGAGAGCTGACGGTCGACGAGGCGCATGACCTTTGCGATGAGATTGAGCGGAAATTCGATGAGCGCCATGCCGTCGATTCGGTTCATATCCACATCGAACCCGCTTGACGTTTCGGTTATCTTTTGCGCTTCATGACGCCGTTCGTATATAATGAGTGTGGAAAGATTACGGAATAACTGTTAAGGAGGGCACGGGATGGACATCGTGCGTCAACCTATTCGTCAAATTGATGAGATTGAATATGAACATTTTCAGAAATATGGGCAGAGCTCATACGGCATTTCAGCCGAGGAGTTGAAAGGGATCTTCGAGGAGATGGGCACAGAGCACGTCTATTCGGCTGATGAACACAGCTATGGAGAAGACTTTTATTTTGACCTTCACGTCGACGGGAACATCGTCGGGAAAGTGCTTTTGCTTAAACTCGCTCGCGTCTATCAGCTCGATTTGATGGTGTTTGACCCATATAAAGATAACGGCTATGCGACGGAAGGGTTACGTCTCGCGCTCGAACAGTCAGAGTTGAAAGAAGGCTATACCGTCCGCGCTGGTATTCCGCCGACGAGCCCGCATCAAGAGGCGATGTGCCGCGTGCTCGAGAAGAACGGGTTCGAGAAACGGAACGGACTCTATTATTTGAACTTTAAGAAACGATATGTAGTAAACCATTAAACTGACGGCGTTCGACGCGTCAGTTTTTTCGTATGGGGGTTTTGAAGATGAGACAAGTGACAATCAACGACATCGCCAAACTTGCCGGCGTCGCCAAGAGTACCGTCTCCCGCTATTTGAACGGGGGGTCGGTCGGGCAGGTGACCCGAGAGAAGATTGAGCGCGTCATTCAAGAGACGAACTATGAACCGAACCAGTTCGCGCAAAGTTTGAAGTCTAAACAGACGAAGATGATCGGTGTCATCGTGCCGCGCCTCGACTCGTATGCCGCTTCAAGGACGATGATGGGTATCGATGAGCGGTTGACCGAACGCGGCTACCAGATGCTCGTCGTGAACACGGCCCAACAGACCGAGCGTGAGATTGAGCAGCTATACAACTTGGCGAAGCAGAAAGTCGCTGGCATCATCTGGCTCGGGACGACGGTGACCGCGCGTCATCTAAGCGCCATCGAGGCCATTCAAATTCCGGTGCTCTTAATCGGTCAAGAACATGCTTCCGTGCATAGCCTCGTCTATCCCGACTTCGATGCGGCGTACGCGCTCGGAAAGCAGTTCATGGATTGGGGGCATCGTAAAGTCATCTATGTAGGTGTCGAGGCGTACGATATCGCCGTCGGCCAAACGAGACGTGACGGTTTCTTAAAGGCGTTCAACGAGGCGGGTGCGGATGTGAAGACGTATACGACGACGTTCAAAATCGACGACGCGATTCCAATCGGGGCACAGATTGGACGTGAACAGGCGGCGTCGCTCGTTGTCTGTGCGACCGATAATATCGCCCTCGGTGTATTGAAAGGGCTCGCCAATAGCGGTAAGGCCGTCCCGAATGACGTCTCGGTGAGCGGATTTGGGGGCTATGATTTCACCGAAGTGTTGCATCCGTCCCTGACGACGGTACACCTTCCATATCGCAGGACGGGAGCGAAAGCGGCTGACATGATTCTCCAGTTGTTAACAGGTGATGTCATCGCAATGAAAACGTTCACAAATTTCGAGATAAAACTGCGCGAAAGCGTTGACATTTTAAATTAAATGGATTACATTTGTGTTGCGGAACCGGTTCCGCAGCATTTTTTATCTTCCTTTGGAACCGGTTCGATAAATGAATGATGACAGAAGGATTATGGAGGTGGACGGATGAATACCGTACATTGCATTGGTGAACTATTGATTGACTGGGTGTGCGAGGACGCGTCGAGCGACCTCGTCAACGGCACGACTTTCGTCAAAAAAGCGGGCGGTGCGCCGGCGAACGTGGCGGCCGTCGTCAGTAAGCACGGGGGCGCATCGAGCTTCCTCGGACAAGTCGGGGCGGACCCGTTCGGACAGTTCTTGAAAGAGACGCTCCAAACGAACGGTGTCGGCACGGACAATTTGGTCGAAGCAGGCGACACGACGTTCGCGTTCGTCTCGATTCAAGCGGACGGGGAGCGTGACTTCACGTTCCGACGCGGCAGTGACGGCGATTATGCGTTCGACGCGATCGACTTATCTCAGTTCAAGTCAGGGGATATCGTCCATTTCGGTTCGGCGACGGCACTCCTTGACGGTGAATTGAAGAACGCCTACTTCAAGTTGCTGCAATTCGCGAAACGCGATGGGCTGTTCGTTTCGTTCGACCCGAACTATCGCGACGCACTCGTGACGGACCTCGAGGCGTTCAAACTAGACTCGCTCCACTTCATCGCCGAGGCCGACTTCGTCAAATTGAGCGAAGAAGAAGCGCACTTGTTGACCGGAGCCGAGACGCTCGACGAGGCGGTCGACGCACTGCTCAAACTCGGCGCAAGCCGTGTCGCCATCACGCTCGGTTCACGCGGCACGTTGATTGCGACGAGTCAGACACGTGACATCATCCCGTCGGTGGAAATTGAAAGCGTTGACTCGACGGGTGCCGGTGACGCATTCGTCGGCGCGTACTTGTATCGTCTCGCCACGCTCGGCGTCGATGATATGCGTTTACAGAAGGATATCGAATATGCGAACGTGACCGGCGCCTTGACATGCACCGCTTACGGCGCGATTCCAGCCATACCATCACCACAACGTGTTCAACAACTGTTAGGAGGGAAACCTGAATGAACTACAGACAAGAAGCAGAAGCGATTTTAGAGGCGCTCGGCGGAAAAGACAACGTCGCCGCGGCGGCCCACTGTGCCACCCGGCTCCGTCTCGTCTTGAACGATGAGTCGAAAGTTGATGAGAAGAAGCTTGACGCGTTAGACGTCGTCAAAGGGACGTTCTCGACGGGCGGACAGTATCAAATCATCATCGGGACAGGAACGGTCAATAAAATCTACGCCGAGTTTACCCAATTGACAGGACTCGGCGACATGTCGACGAGCGACGTCAAATCGGCGAGCGCGAAGAAAGGCAACCCGCTCCAACAGTTCGTGAAGATGCTATCTGATATTTTCGTACCGATCATCCCGGCCATCGTCGCCGGTGGTCTCTTGATGGGGATCAATAACTTGCTCACAGCACCGGACTTGTTCTTCGACGGCAGCTCGCTCATCGACCAGTACCCTGGCATCGCCGACCTCGCTGCGATGATCAATACGTTCGCCAACGCCGCCTTCGTCTTCCTGCCCGTCCTAATCGGATTCTCCGCGGCCAAGCGGTTCGGGGGCAACCCGTATCTCGGTGCCGCGCTCGGGATGATCATGGTTCACCCGGATCTCGTCAACGCCTACGCGCAAGCGACAGTCGGCGATATCCCGGTCTGGAACATCCTTGGATTTGAAATCGAGAAGCTCGGTTACCAAGGTCAAGTGTTACCGGTACTCGTATCGGCTTATATCTTATCGAAGCTTGAAATCAACATTCGTAAATTTATGCCGGCCTCACTCGACATCCTGCTCACACCGCTTCTCTCGCTCCTCTTTACAGCGTTCATCACGTTCGCCTTTGTCGGACCAATCACGCGTGAAGCAGGGAACTTGATTATCGATGGTCTCGTTTGGACTTACGACTCACTCGGCTTCTTCGGCGGTCTCGTCATGGGTCTCTTGTACGCACCGATCGTCATCACAGGGATGCACCACAGCTTCATCGCCATCGAGACGCAACTTCTCGCCGATATCGCACGGACGGGCGGGTCGTTCATCTTCCCGATCGCCGCGATGTCAAACGTCGCCCAAGGTGCGGCTACCCTCGCGGTCTTCTTCTTGACACGTGAGAAGAAAATGAAAGGTGTCGCTTCGGCGTCAGGTATCTCGGCACTTCTAGGGATCACCGAACCAGCCATGTTCGGGGTCAACTTGAAACTCCGCTACCCGTTCATCGCCGCCATCATCGGTTCAGGGATCGCCTCGGCGTTCATCGTCGGTCGTGAAGTCCTCGCTGTTGCACTCGGTGCGGCTGGTCTTCCGGGGATCATCTCGATCGCACCGGCATCAATCGTATCGTATATCATCGGCATGGCGATCTCGTTCGCTGTCGCCTTCAGCTTGACGTTCGTCCTCGCGAAGCGCCAGGCGAAAAAAGACGCGGTCAAACAAGCCGCATAAAACAAAGGAGTGATTTGAATGACTTGGACGAAGGCGGAACGTTATCGTTCGCTGCGTGACGTGAGTGCCCTCGACATGGAGACACTCCGCACGAAAACGGCGGCCTCGCCTTGGCGGTTCGGCTATCATATCCAACCGCCGACAGGCCTCCTCAATGACCCAAACGGTTTTACGTACTTTAACGGGGAATATCACATGTTCTATCAGTGGTTCCCGCTCGGACCGGTACACGGTCTGAAACATTGGTATCACGTCACATCGACGGACCTCGTCACGTGGACCGATCGCGGGGTGGCGTTAGTCCCGGAGACGACCGAAGACTCGCATGGCGCCTATTCTGGCAGCGGCTTTGTCGCTGACGGTGAACTCCACGTCATGTATACGGGTAACCACCGGACGGACGACTGGACGCGTCACGCCTCGCAACTGATCGGCGTGTTACGCGACGGGAAAATCGAACGACGGAACGTCGCCATCCCGGACGTCCCGGCTGGCTACACGGAGCATTTCCGTGACCCGAAAGTATGGCTTGAGAACGGGTTCTACTATGCGATCGTCGGCGCCCAGCGTGAGAACGAGACCGGATGTGTCGTCTTGTACCGTTCGAGCGACTTGAACGACTGGACGTTCCTCGGAGAAGTGAAGACGGGTCTCGACCCGTTCGGTTATATGTGGGAATGTCCGGACGTGTTCGAACTGAACGGTCAGCACGTCCTCGTCTTCTCACCACAAGGCATCGAGCCAGACGGTCATCGCTATCACAACATTTATCAATCGGGGTTCGTCATCGGCAAGCTAGACCTCGAGACGTTGACGTTTGAGCACGGTGTGTTCGAAGAACTCGATTTCGGGTTCGACTTCTATGCTCCGCAGACGACCGAACATGAAGGACGTCGCTTACTCGTCGGTTGGATGGGCTTGCCGGAGATCGACTATCCGACGGACCGGTTCGGTTGGGCACACGCCTTGACGCTACCGCGCGAACTATCGATTGAGGACGGTATGCTCAAGCAACGTCCCGTGCAAGCGATGACAAAGTTACGCCAATCCGAATTCGTCAACGTCTCCGGGACTGCGGTGGGTGCTTCGACACCTAACCGTTACGAACTCGAACTGACGACGGATGGGTCGGACTTCACGCTCGAACTGCTTCAAGTCGGAGATGAGTCGCTCGTCATCCGGTACGACGCGTCGACTCGTGAGTTGACAATCGACCGGACGAACGCCGGTGAGCCGTTCGCGACCGAATTTGGCACGACGCGTACGAACGTGATGGACGTCACGTCCCTCCATCTTTTCGTCGATTCGTCGAGCGTCGAATGTTTCGTCAATGACGGTGAAGCCGTCGCCACGCTCCGCGTGTTCCCGAGCGAGCTCGACAAACAGTTGCGCTATGAAGGGGCGACTGCGAGCTTGATTGGTTGGACGTACGAATAATTAAGCTGAGCTTCGGCTCGGCTTTTTTGTTGTTCCGAAATGTAACGATTTCACGTTTTGCTTATGCTACTGTAAAAATAGGTAATCAATTGCATAAATAATGGAGAGTGATGCTCTGATGTGGATTATATTTGGTTTACTGGCAATTGGTGTGACGTTATTCAACTTGTACACCTTCAGCGTGGGGAAAGACTACAGGCTACCGATGGCGGTCGCATTGTCTTTGACTGCATTGACGGTATGCGCAGACTACAGCCATTTGGCGGTTTGGGTCGAAGCAGAAGACTGGGCGGCGTTGGCAGACGTCATTCCAGGCATGGGGCGAGCGTGGTGGGTTCTGACGAGCATCTCAATCGGACTGAACGTGCTACCAATCTTTTTAGAACGGGCTAAGGAGAAGCAGAAGTCAAAAGCTTAAAGTGATATTAATGAAACGTTCTGTACACGTTTTGCGTATGTAAAATGATCAGACAGATAGGAGGTCGAATATGATGGGTAGACTGTTGAATTTCATTAATGAAGTGAGAAAAATTACGCTACCGTATGGGTATGGCAGAGAAAGATTCAAGGCAGTTGAAGCTGAAGAGATGAATCATGTGAAAGTCGCTGAATCGGTGGAAGGGACCCGATTCAACGACCAGTTCCTCGTCGAATACAATCGACTGCAGGACATCAAGGTGTTCGCGGATATGCTTCGCAACGCGGACGAGTTGATGGACACGACAGTTCAGCGTGAACCGGATTTCGATCTCGAGATTCACTATAAAGCCGATGCTGTGGAACGCTATCAACTTTGGCTCGGGCGTAACGGGACACCGAGTGTCCTTTCGAACGTCAGCGAGTCACACCGCCTCTATCAAGTGGAGGCCGACATCACGGGCCGCTTAATTGTGACGCTACAGGTGGACGCCTAACCTAGCATGGTCCTTGAAACTAGTTTTACGTATTGAAAGTCGACAACTTAAGGAGGTGAAGTCAGATGAAACGTAAGGGGAAATGGATAACGGGGATTGCCGCTTTGACCGTCGGCTTACTCGGAGGATGTGACACGAATGAGCTCATCGCAGAAGATGTCACAGAAGTGAGAATTGCCGAGTCGGTCGACTTCGGGCGGTTCCACGAACACGATGTCATCACGTATAACGAGCTCGCAGACGTCAAAGTATTCGCGGGCATGATTCGCAATGCGGAACAACAACCTGGCATCGTGAATATGGCAACGCCTGAATATGATGTGGAAGTCCAGTATCAAGACGAGACGGTGGACCGCTATTACGTCTGGCTCGGCGAGTTAGGCATGCCGACGAGCATTATGGATGTGAACGATACGCATACGGTGTATCTCGTTCCGGCAGACGTGACGGACGAGCTGATTCGACTGCTGGAGCATGAGTGAACAGGGGATGGATGGTGAAGCTTTCAATGAAACGAATCGTAGCGCCCGTATTGGTAGTGTTCATGTTGACGGGTTGTGGCTCGAACGATTTTCGGACGGACAGAATTAAAGCGGTGACCGTCTCGGAATCGGATGGGTTTTATCGTTTCCAAACGGGTGACTTCATCACGTTTGACGAACCGAAAGCGATTCAAGTATTCGAAGATATGCTTCGTGAGGCAGAGAGAATTCCGGGGATCGCCAACGTGGTCGGACCGGAATACGATCTCGAAGTCCTCTTCGAAAATGAAGAGACTGACCGCTATTACCTCTGGCTTAATGAATCGGACGGTGAGAGCAGCCTTTACGATGCTGACGATACAGACACGGCTCACCTCATTCCGGCAGACGTGACCAATCGACTGATCGAATTACTCGAAGCAGACTAAAAAAGACACCTAGATTGGTGCCTTACGAGTTTAAGCGGATAAAGCGCTCGATTTGCTGCTCGCTCTTTCGCGCCTGGCGACCAATCCAAATGAGATGGCCCGGACTGTTCAAAATCGTGAGCTGTGCATGCGGGATGAGCCGTTTGGCGTGATGGGCGTGTCGCACCGGCACCGCTTTGTCATTCTTTGAATGGACGATATACGTCGGACACGTCACACCGAGCAGCGCCTCGTCCGGGACACGTTGACGTAGGTCGAACTGGGCCCCGAGCCCGAACGCCATCTGACTGGCGACACGTTTCAATAGGAAGATGTCGTACGGTGTCACTTCATCGCGAATCGCATCTAACGCGAGCAGGCTCGTCGACTGAATCATGCGGGCCGTCGCCTCGAACGGCTGTTTTTGAATCGCGCGGAAGACGAACTGTTTCATCGTGAACTGGGCGGCGATGAAGAGCGGCTGGGCGAGATTTCGACTGATGTAGCGACGATAAGGGAAGTCGACCTCACTTGTCACGGCGGCAGCGAGCGTCAGACTGAGGGCCCGGTCGTTTCGTGAGGCGAGCTCGATCGAAGTCGGACCACCAGCGGAGATGCCGTACACGTGATAGGACTCGATGTTCATGACGTGCATGAGTTGGCGCAAGTTCTCGGCGAACGCTTGCGGAGTCGCCGAAAATGAGTACGGAGTCTCACCGTAACCGGGTCGGGATGGGACAATGACCCGGAAACCAGACAAGACGAGCCGGTCTACATGGTACGGTTCGAAACTCGATGATTGGGTACCATGAATCAAGACGACGACAGGACCGTGACCACGGTCGATGTATTCGATTTTCGTGCCGTTGATGTGAGCGTAGTGTTTCACAGCGACGATTGCCTCCTTAAACGAAATGTAATGGAAAATAACTTTATCTCATGGAAATAACATGATAATGTCTCTTTATACATATTATATACAGAAGTGAAAGGGGAACATACCGTGAACAACCGAGAGCGGTTACTTGAAGTAAGACGGTTCTTCGAACGCCATACGGACGACAATCATCCGAAGACGTTAGAGGACCTGCTTGCTTACTTATCTACAATTGGTGATACTTCTAAGTTAGCAAAAAAATCCGTGAAAGACGACATCCAAGCATTGACCGATTCGGGGTTCGAGGTGCAGGATGAGCTCGAGAAGAACGGTCTTGCCAAAAAATATTGGCATTCGGCCCGCCTCTTCGAGAGCCATGAACTGCGGATGATGGTCGATGCGATCGTCGCCGCGAAGTTCATCTCGGAAGACGTGACCGAGCAAATCGTCGACAAGCTCCGCAATTTGACGAGCATCCCGGAAGCGGAGACGCTCCAATCCATCATCAAGACGCCGAAGAAGAAAGTGAACTATATTCCATACCATATCGACCGGATTCAACGGGCGATTCAAGAACAAAAAGCCATCTCGTTCCAATATACGGACGTCGTCGGATTCGACGTCGCCAAGCGGACATTCCCGCTCCGACGTGACGGCGAACGCTACGTCGTCAACCCGATCGACTTGCATTGGAATCACGAGCAGTATTACTTGATAGGCATCGACGAATCGATTGGGGAGATTCGCAACTACCGGGTCGACCGTATCGTCAACTCGGAGATCGTCGAGGACGACTCGCCGCGTCAAAAGCATCACTTGCCGGATGACTATTTCCAAAAGTCGTTCAATATGTACAACGGGCTCGACGAAGAAGTCGTCCTGGCCGTTGACGAACGGGTGCTCCCGGTCATCTTCGACAAATTAGGTGAAGACGTATCGATCACGGAGACGAATGGTCGTTTCCACATCCGTTTCGATGCGGCCGTCTCCGACGGATTCGTCTTCTGGCTCTTGTCACTCGGCAATCAAGTCGAGGTGATTGAACCGTTGACGCTCCGGGACCATATGCGTCAGACGATCGAATCGATGGCAGGCCGATACTCGAAGGCGAGCATTCATTGAAACGCTTGATTTGAAGTTATGATATACTGCTTGCGACACTTGTAGAAAGGGGACAGGCGGATGTTGAACTGGATGCCATTAATCATTCCGATTGTCGCTGTCATTTTTGTCGCTGTCGTCGCGAGGCGCGCCATGAAAATGGACCAAGAGAAATAAATTGAGGACATCCTTCTCGCTTTGAGGAGGGTGTCTTTTCAAAGAGAAAGGAGGAATACAATGGATACGATCACACATACGCTGTTCGGGCTCACGTTATATGGGGCGGCAGATAAACGCGAGCTCCAGAAAAACGAGAAACGCGCGTTGCTCGTGACGACGCTCGTCGGGAGTCAAATCCCGGATGCGGACGTCATCTCTCGGCTTTGGGACACCGAAGGGATGTATCAGATGTGGCATCGCGGCATCACGCACTCGATTTTCCTCGTCCCGCTATTCGCGCTACTCATCTACTGGCTCGTCCGCGTTCTCTTTAAAGTAACCGACATGCGTTATTTTTACTGGGCGATGCTGTCCGTGTTCATTCATAACACGGCCGACGTGTTCAACGCCTGGGGGACAGGTTACTTCGAACCGTTCTCGGACGCGCGGCTCACGTTCGGCGTCATTCCAATCGTCGATTTTGTCTATTGGGGTATCTTCCTCGTCGCATGGCTCGTGGCGCGCCGCCAGAACGTTAGGCACACGGTATATCGCTATGCCTGGGCCGCCATCCTCGTCCACGTCTTGATTCAAGGCGCGCAAGGTGCCTATTTGTATCAGTCGTACGCTGCCGAGCACGATGAGGTCGCGTTGTCGGCGTCGTTCATCCCGACGCAATTCACGGTCGTCACGAAGACCGGAGATGCGGTCTCGATTTTCAGTGATTCCGTCTATCAATCGTCTGAACTTCAATACGAATTGACGAGTGCGGACGATGCCGATTTGTCACCGCTCTTTGATGAGAATAAAGAGGCGCTCACGCTAAAACAATGGTCGCCGTTCGTTGTCGTTGTCGAGGAGGACGAGCGACTCGGTCTATTCGATCCGCGTTTCTTTGACGGCGAGTCGTCATTCCTTTACGAATACATCGAATTGTAGGTGAATCGATGCGACACCTCCGTTACTTATTCATCTTCGGCTACGAACAGGCACTCAGTTGCCTCTTCGCGGTCGCCATCTTCAGCGCACTCGCGTTGACGAAATGGATCGACTTTCCGATTCCACGTTACGACGTCCTCTTCATCTGGTGTCTGTTCGTCCAAGTCGTGCTCGTCAAGACCGGGCTCGAGACGGTGGAAGAACTGAAAGTGATCAGTTGGTTCCACGTCATCGGGCTCGGGCTCGAGCTGTTCAAAGTCCAGATGGGGTCGTGGAGCTATCCGGACGAGGCGGTGACGAAAGTTTTGGGCGTCCCGCTCTATGCCGGCTTCATGTATGCGAGCGTCGGCAGTTACGTCGTCCAGTCATGGCGCCGCCTCGATTTGGAATTTCTTAAGATGCCACCACCGCTCATCGCGTTCGGCCTCGGAATCGCCATCTACTTCAACTTCTTTTGGCACCACATTTGGCTCGATTTGCGCTGGGTGTTGATCGGGCTCGTCTTTCTCGTCTTTGGCAGGGCCATCGTCACGTATCGGCTCGACGACCGCCGATTCACGATGCCCGTCGTCGTCGCTTTCTTTTTAATCGCCTGCTTTATCTGGTTTGCGGAAAATATCGTCACTTTCTATAACGGTTGGGCGTATCCAAACCAATTGAGCGGTTGGGCGCTCGTCGACCTCGGTAAACTGTCGTCTTGGTTCTTGCTCGTCATCATTAGCATCTTGCTCGTGGCGTGGCAGAAGGGACGGATGAAGGCACATACATAAAACCACTCGTTCTAACGTTTGAACGAGTGGTTTTGTATGAAGTTTGAAACGATTGTCGAGACGGGCTCGTTGCTGCTCGTATGGTGAGTAGCGATGATGACGATCCCGGATATTTCGTACGGTCCGGGTATCGAGTATGTATGTACGGGAACGCTGACACGCGAAATAAAAAAACTTGTCGACTATGAGATTCGTTCTCTTGATGGGGATGTCCTCTTTTCAACATACTGAAGTATTCCTGTATCCGGGAATGCTTTTTTATTGGCCAAGAAGACGGATCTTCATCGATTGGTTATAGGGTATCATAATTTAAAAGGTTTAATATTTAGAATATTGTTTTTATTCACATAACTAATATGCTAAACTAACAAAAACTACATATGGATAATATTAACTTTAGTAGAATGAGTATGTTTTGAAAGGGAGTCGACACGATGAATTGGATCGCCCGAAAATCATCCCAATTTCTCATCACATGTATCGTTTTGGTTGGGATTAGTGCCTTGCCGTCTTTAGTTGGACAACTCGAGTTTGTGCCCTCGAACTACTGGGGTGGTCTGCAACAACAATTTAGTCAGTTAACGAAACTGGATGAGATTACCTATTTCAACGTCACGGCGCAACGAGAGTTACCGTTGTTACCAGCGATTGGACCGCTTATGAAGGAGACCGTCATCATCTTCATGACGTCGTTGGTCGTCGCGGTTGGATTTGCTCTCGTGTATGCGTACTTCTTTTATCGGAGCGGGAGACGCGTGCGCACCGTCCTAAGACAGACAAGTGAGACGCTCGAGATGGTACCGGATTTGTTTTGGCTCATCTTCACTCAATTCCTCGCTATCACTCTCTACAAGAAGGCCGGGTTCGATCGCATCGAGGTCGCGGGCGGATTTGCAGAATACATACGCTTTTTACCGATCGTGACGTTAACGCTCACCATCTTGTTTTTCTTCCTCAAATGGTTGACGAAACACATATTGCAAGAAGAAACGACGCCGTTTCTCGAACTGGCACGAGCGAAGGGTGTCCGACCGGCCGCGTTGTTCTGGAAACACTTGCTCCCGAACTTGGTGTATCGGTTCTACCTCTTTTTCCGCTCGAATTTGATTACGGTATTGTCGAGTCTGTTGATTATCGAGTATTTGTTCAACGTGCAAGGCATCTTCCGGTTCATCGTCTATAATCCTTCCATGCCGATACTACTCGTCATCTTGTTCGTCATCTACATCCCAATCTTTCTCGTGGATGTATTGGCGGAATGGCTCATCCCAGACGCTTGGAAAGGAGGGGTTTGATGCGCCGCGTACTCATCCGTGACCCGATTTTCTTGATCGTCTTCACGATTTTGATGGGTCTACTTTTACTCAGTATCGGGAATACGATTTTTCGCGACGGACAGGTCGACCAGTTCCTGAACCGCTACTCGGAGGAGGGTCGATTGATTGGCATCCCGCCGCTCGAACCGTCGAAAGACCAATGGCTCGGGACGGACCGGGCCGGGAACGACTTGTTCCAGATGATGATTGAAGGGTTCAAGTGGACGGTCGGCATTTGCGCGATTGTTGCGCTCGGACGGATGGCGATTGGTTTGCTCGTCGGAATCCCGCTCGCATTTCGCGGGGCGCGGTTGAACCGATACTTCAAGATTGTGTTGGACGGATTTTTGATTTTACCGATTTCGTTACTAGCGATGATGATGTTGTTCTCGTCATTGATGTTCGCCGACTCGACGATGGTGCCACCGCTCTTGGATCGCGTGACGCTTCAGCTGACGGTCTTCATCCTGCTCGGCTTACCTGCCGTCACGCTCTATTTGATCACAGAGGTGAGGCAACTGCTGAAACAAGAGTTTATGGTCGTCGCCGAGACGTTAGGTGGCAGTGTCTGGCATCGGACGAGGCGACACCTATGGCCGCACCTCGTGCCGACGCTGGTGATCGTCTTCATGCAACAGTTCGTCCAGACGTTGATGTTGTTGATTCATCTCTCTTTGTTCGGCGTCTTTTTCGGAGGGACTGTCTTCTTGTTTGAAGGGGTCATGCCGACGCTATTTGAGTGGTCGTCGATGTTCGGCTATTATTTCAAGCAGTTCACGGCGACGACTTGGATGACGAGTCATATATTCCTCGTTCCGGCCATCGGACTGTCCTTGCTTGTCTTCCTCAGCAACTTGTTGACGAGCCGGCTCGAGCGGGCGTTTCAATTACGACGCCAAGAACCAATCGTCACCGATGAGACAATCTCGCAAGCCGAGGCGGCAGCGGCGTCACTCGACGAACCGTTTATGCTCGTTCATACGGATGAGGCGCTTCGACTCCATCGTAAAAAAGATATGAGCGGATGATATGGTGAAAAAGTGAAGCCGCTGAATCCGTCTAAACGAGGCATTCCTGAGTATAGGAGTGCCTCTTCTTATTGTCTTGAGTCAATTTAAAAAATATAGATATCAGAATAATCAAACAAAAGGATGGTCATTTGGATAAATCTTGCTATACTTAAATCAACTAATAATTACCAAATGACACGTTGGAGGTAAAAATATGGGTGAGTTTGAGTGTGTACAAATGACGCGAAAGTTTAAAGGGGATGGAATCGATACGTATGCGCTGAAGCCAATCAATTTGAAGTTCAAAACAGGTGACTTCGTATCTGTCATCGGACCATCTGGCTCAGGGAAATCGACACTCTTGAGTCTTCTCGGAACGCTCGACGTCCCGACAAGCGGGACGTTATCTTACGACGGACACGAGTTGAGTCGATTGAACGCGAAGGAACTGGCCGACTTTCGTTTCGAGAAGGTCGGATTCATCTTCCAACAGTTCCACCTTATCCCCACATTGACGGCCGTCGAGAACGTGATGGCACCACTCTTCGGTCGTAAGGTCGACTATGACAAAAAGGAGCGGGCCTTGTCGCTACTCGCACGCGTCGGATTACGGGAGAAGGCGGAGTCGTTGCCGTCCCAATTATCTGGGGGACAGCAACAACGTGTCGCGGTCGCACGCGCCCTCATCCATGAGCCGGAATGGCTGCTCGCCGACGAGCCGACCGGGAACCTCGACTCGGAGACGGGCGAGGTCATCTTCGAGCTGTTACGGGAGTTGAACGAGGAGAAAGGGTGCGGCGTCATCTGTGTGACCCACGACCCGAGTATCGCCGAGCGAGCCGACGTCCAGGTCCGCATGAAGGACGGCGCGGTCGTCGAGGTGATCGATACGAGGGTGATGGGACATGCTTAAGTTCATCTGGAACTCGTGGTGGCGCAAGAAGGAGCGGTTCATCCTGCTCCTCGTCGGTGTCTTGATCGTCAGCACCGGGCTGTCGTATCTCGTCGGGCTCACCGAATCGAACAAGGGGACGGTCGTCTCCGAGCTCGAGAAACGATGGAAATCGTCGTATCATATCGTCGTCCGGCCGCCGGGCACGCGGAGCGTGACCGAGGAGCTGAACCTGCTCGAACCGAACTACATGAGCGGACTTCAGGGTGGGATTACACTGGAGCAGTATGAGCAAATCAAACAGATTGACGACATTGAGGTCGCGGCACCGATCGCGATGATCGGGTCGTATGATTATTTCAAAGATGTCGGAGAATTTAAACTGGATCGACCGGTCGTCTATCGTGTCAAGTTCACCGAGAAAACGGACACGGGTGCGAGAGTCGAGTCAGATGAATATTCGACTTACTTCTTAGGGAGATGGCAACCAACGGATGCCGACCCGGGTTATGGTCTAAGTCCGACGATGCCAGGCGATAAATTTACAGCCGGATTTGGTTCGAACTTTATGATAGCAGGGATCGACCCAGAAGCAGAGGCGGCACTTGTCGGATTGGATGCGGCGATGATTGAGAAGGAGGACATCAGTCAATACTTCGAGCAAACTGGTCAAACGAAAGTAGAGAACGGAATTATCCAGATGCCTGTCATCATGAGTACGAAAACGTTTGTAGATTCGACGATGGAGTTCGAGTTAGAAGAGGTTCAACTTCCGTTTGATTCGACTGATACGAGAGAGATTGCATCAAAAGTTCGAGATGCTGGGGGACAAGCCTATCTCGATACGTTAGACGGGAAGGCGCTTGATCAAATCGAGGAAATTTCCTCACTACAGGTACATAAGGCGCTAATCGATACATTCCTAAAGGATGGGAAGCTTGATTTTTCTAATGGAGATCAAGCTTTCAATTTTCTCGCTTTTCGACCTTCGGCACTGAACTATCAAACCGTTAAAAGTCCGTTCGAGGAACGATGGCCGTTCGCCTATCAAGTTAAGCCTTATGAAGTGCCAGAGGATAGTATCTATCCATTTAAACAGATGTATCGTCCTCTGTCTTTATATAGTGAAACGAGTGATGGTTGGCCGAAAGTGAAGCTCAATTATATCGGAGTCTTCGATCCAGAGAAGCTCGACATGGCGCGCGATCCGCTTACCGACCTACCGATGGAGACGTATTTCCCGGCCAAGGCGGACTGGGTCATCGATGCGAATGACGAGCCGATAAACCCGGTCAAGCAGATGAAGCCGGTCAACAATGACCGCGGCTTCCTGACGCGGCCGCCGCTCGTCTTGACGACACTCGAAGCGGCCGCAGCCATCATTGGTGACGAACCGATTTCGGCCATCCGCGTCAACGTGAGCGAGGTCGACGAACTGAACGAGGCGAGCGAGGCGAGGCTCCAGGCCGTTGCGAAGGAAATTGAGGAGAAGACGGGGCTCATCACCGATATCACACTCGGTTCGTCTCCGCAAATGGCGTTGACCTACCTACCTGGCCTGAGGGAAGGGGAGGCGCTCGGATGGGTCCAACAACCATGGGTCCGCTTAGGTTCCTCGTTCACCATCTTCGAGGAGACGAAGATGGGCATGGGCGGCGTCATCGCGAGCGTCATCCTCGTCGCAGTTTTGTACGTGTTCACGTCGAACGTGATCATGCTGTACGCACGAAAGAAAGAGTTTGCTGTGCTCCTCTCGCTCGGCTGGGGACCTCGTCAGCTCTCCAGGCTCCTGTTGATCGAGGCGCTCCTGCTCGGGGGTGTCGTCGCGCTCATCGCCTGGTCGATCTTGGGTGCGTTCCTCCTCGCCGGGGACACGGCGACGACCGGTCTTCGTGTCGTCCTGGTCGGGTTTGGGGGGCTCGGGATTTATGTGCTCGGTTCGCTCGTGCCGATAATGATGATTCGGCGGATCAAACCGTACGAGGCGCTGCGTTCTGGTGCGACGACACGCGGGCTCCGGGTCGTCCGAGCCGAGGGCGTGCTCGGGATGGCGTTCAACCAGCTCGTGACCCAGTGGAAGCGCACGATTTTGACACTCCTCGCCATCGCCGTGCCGACGAGCCTGTTTATGTTCTTCCTGTTCGTCTCGGTCCGCCTGAAGGGCGTCATGTTCACGTCGCTCCTCGGGGAATACGTCGCGCTCGAGGTCGGGACGATGCACTATGTCGCCATGGCCGTGGCACTTCTCATCGCCATCCTGACGACGACCGAGGTCATGTGGCAGAACATCAGTGAGCGTAGGAGTGAGATCGCCATCTTGAAGGCGACAGGGTGGCGATCGGCGAACGTGCGCCGACTCGTGCTCGTCGAAGGGGGATTGCTTGGACTCTTGTCCGGAATACTCGGCCTGGTCGTCGCGGGCGTGCTCGTCTGGAACGTGTATGGGTCGCTCCCGTTAACCGAGCTGCTTTTCCTCATGTCGACACTCTTTTTACCGATTGTGACTGGAGTTTTAGGGGCCTTGCTCCCGGCCCAGATGGCCGTCAACGTCTTGCCGTATCAGGCGATGCGTGGGAACCAGGTGAACACGAGACGGACGGAACGTCGTTTCAAGTGGATCCTTGGAACTATCGGTGGTTCACTCGGTGCCGCTGTCCTGACGTTATTCTTCTTTGCGTTACCAGAAGCGGGCGAACTTAGATCATCTGATGAGGCCAAGCCGAGTATACAAGGAACGACAGGTGAGAAATTAGCAGATCTTCAGGATAAGAAAAATGAGGAGATATCTCATAAGGAAGACGTCACTGTGGTAGAAGACGCCATCCAAGAACGAGGGAAAGCGGCATTCCGTTTGTATGAAGTCACGAACGCAGAACGTGAAGGTGAAGAGATACAAGTTTTTAATCCGGTCAATCCACCAGATGGTATACAGATTTCCACTCCGACATCACGTTTACTTACCATTCCTGTTCAAGTTACAGTAAAGCCAGAAGATGTTCCGGGTCAAGAAGATTTTCCCTTTAGGTTCATGCCTCAACACTATCCTTTACTTGATGGGCAAGGAGATAAATATGAGGTGAAAGATGTAACGATTCTTGAAGAGGGAGGGTGGGATGGCACATCCCAGCTAACCGTCCCGGCAAACGTAAAAGTTCTATTAACCTATGAGATTCCTTCAGAAGTTGAACGCGTTGCATTACTCGTAAACGGAAACTTGTTTGTTGGAGAACATGTATATGTCATCGACTCTGTTTCAATTGATTAATCGTGACATAAGTAAGGAAGGATTTCATCATACGAATATCGAATGGAATGGTGTGAAAAAAGTAATTGTCGCGTATCGTTGAGTGCCAATCATTTATGTTTCAAAAATCATTTAAAAGGAGATTATGAGATGGAATCCAACACTGTGACAGTATCATCTCTCGTTGATGCGCCAATCGATAAAGTATGGCGACTTTGGACAGAACCCGACCATATTAAACAGTGGAATCATGCATCCGAAGATTGGCATACGACGGAAGCAGAGAATGACTTGAGAGCCGGAGGAAAGTTTCGAAGTCGGATGGAGGCCAAAGATAAAAGTATGGGCTTCGATTTTGAAGGTGTATATGAGGAAATTCAAGTCAATCACCTCATTCAATATCGCCTCGAAGACGACCGGAAAGTAACAATTTCATTTGTTTCGGAAGGTGAGCAAACAAAAGTGGTCGAAACGTTTGATGCGGAATCAATGAACCCGCTTGAGATGCAGCGTCAAGGTTGGCAGGCGATTCTTGATAACTTCAAAAAGTACGTGGAAGCAAACTGATTTACGTTCATACAAATTTTGACGAAAGACACGCTATGCACATTTCCCCATGGAAATGTATATAGCGTGTCTCTTTTATTACGATTGGGTCAGTAAAACGACAACTTGAATGGAGGGTTGAAGTGCTGAACATTAAAACGTTCATGTTCTTATTTATTGTTATGTACGTCGTTCTAAGTCTTCCAGTAATGCTAGTAATCGGCTATGTGATTGATTGGGTACCGGAAGCAAGTTTGTCCCAAAAACTTAGAGGATACTTGACACTCCCACGGCC
>NZ_JNAA01000049.1:0-35727 GCF_000696055.1 Exiguobacterium sp. AB2 | reverse complement strand
TGCCCTCGCCGCTACGGGGATGGGTTTTTGTGTGGAACTTATTCGCAGGGGGAACGTATGGAGTAGGGAGGGGAAGAGGCGATGGATCATCGGACGAATGAGGAACGTGAACAGGACAAGACGACCTCGCTCTTCATGATGTCTTTGTTGTGCTGGTGCTTATACGGGCTACTTTACGGCATTTTTTATGCCAACGTTTCCGCGTTCCTGTTCGTGTTGTTCTCCTCTTTTCTAGGAGTGAAGGGATTACGGAGACGTCATCAATCGACGTCGAGACAGACCGCGACATCCTCATGCTTTTCTAGGAGTGAAGGGATTACGGAGACGTCATCAGCGGATTGAACGGGAACGGGAAGTTCGTCGTCTCGATGTGGAAATCGATTCAAAAGAAGGAGAGATGTTGATGAAACGCGAGTATGCGACATACGAAGTGACAGGCTATGATGATAAAGGAAAGATCAAGTTCGTCCATTTGAAAGAAGGCGAGTTCGTCTTGCCGGTCGAAATCAAAGGGGACGACTTGACGAAAATCAAGAAGATGATGCAACTCAATCCAGGGGTGACGGTCATCGTCCATGCCGCCGTCGACCAAAAACGGATGCGTCTGTTAGAGATTGACGGGTATTCGCTTCGAAAGGACGGCTGACGATGGCCCTTACAAAACTGGCGTCGCGTGATGGAACGACTGATATTTCGATTGAGAGCTATGCGTACGCGTATGAAGACGCCGACAACATCCATGACGCGGCGTGGCATCGGAACTGGGTCGGCTTCCACGCACCGGAGCACCGTATCACGTTCGATGACGTCATGCTCGACAGTCTGCTCGTCGCGTACTACATACCGGTGTTTAAGTCGTTTCTGGCCGGTGACGTGCGACAAGTTGAGTTCGAGCCGATGGAGCCGTACGTCTGTTTGACGTTGACGCGGCGAGACGGGGGTGGGGATGAAGTGGACGTACAGGGTCATCTCGAACACCCGCTCGGTGATGAAACCGAAGCGCTCGACTTTGCATTCGAGACGTCGGTCTTACGAGTGGAACAGTTCTTACAGGGGTTACGGGAAATCGCAAATGAGTTTCCCGTTCGAGAGGTTGAATGAAAAAACGCCATGACGAAAGCCGTCATGGCGTTATGCGTCTAGCTTGGAGATTTGCGCCCGATACTTGCCGAATGAGTAGGCGGCACACATCAGGAAAATCATATGTAGCCCAATGCCAATCAACATCGCATGCGGGATAATCGTTTGGAAGCCGAGACCGAACGCAAGGGCGGCGCTCGAAAAGATTAGGAAGCTCGGTGTGTAGTTTTTCATATTGTCCCAACTTTCTTACTCATTTTCCTAAATATAACAGCCCTTCTCTATAATGAGAAGGGCTGTCGTTATTTATTTAAGCTGACGCTTTGTCTGCTTCTTCTTGTGCTTTTACTTCTTCACCGTATGACACGCGGTCTTGCATGCGGACGAACGGGAGGTAGACAGCGACGGCCATAGCGATCGTTGCAATCTGTAAGAGCGCTGCACGCCATCCGCCAATCAAGAAACCAGAAATGACAGGTGGTGTCGTCCATGGAACTTGTAGTGCGTTGAACGGATCGACCCAGCCCCAAAGGATTGAAAAGTACACCATGAACGAGGCGATCGCTGGGACGACGACGAACGGGACGAACATGATCGGGTTGAACACAATCGGCATCCCGAAGATGACCGGCTCGTTGATGTTGAAGATACTCGGTGCGAGCGAGAGTTTACCGAGCTGCTTCAAGTGAGCCGAACGGGCAACGATGAGCGTCGCGATGATGAAACCGATGGTGATTCCGGATCCACCGAGTTTCGTGAAGACGTCGAGGAACTGGATGGTCACGATTTTTGCGTTCTCGCCGACGACGAGTGCTTCACCCGAGTCGAGGATGGCTTGGTTTTGAAGCGCGTTCGCTGTAAGGAGTGGTCCCATGATCCCCATGATGATTGCCGCTCCGTGAATCCCACACCACCACATGACAGACATGAGTACCATGATGATGACCGCTCCTGCGAGCGTGTCCGTCAAGTTTTGAAGCGGTGCTTGAAGCACGTCATAGACGACTTCTGTGAACGTTCGCTCCGCAACCGCTTGGAAGACTGCGAATGTCGCGACCGCAAGTGAGACGATGGCGAGACCTGGAATCAACGCCGAGAATGAGTTCGAGACACCTGGTGGTACACCGTCAGGCATTTTGATGCGAATGCCACGTTTGATGAACTGTGAGTAGATGAATCCGACGACGAGACCGACGACGATGGCAGCGAGGACACCTTGTCCGCCTGTCCATACTTTCGGGATGACTCCGCCGATTGTTTCCCCGCCTTCAGAGAGGACAGACGCTTGCGTGATGATCAAGAACGAGATAATCCCGAGGATACCGGCTGGCACCCCTTCGATTTTTTCGTTTTTGACGTATGAGTAAGCGATTCCAAAAACACCGATTAAAGCAAGGATGTCAAACGTGGCGCCAACGACTTGCGTGAGCGGGAGCGTCCAATCGGCTCCGAACAGGCCCGACATGAACTCGGCCCAACCTGGGATTGGGAGCGCGAGGATGAGCAAGAACAAGGACCCGATGATCGTCATCGGCATCGTCAGGATGAACCCGTCCTTAATCGCAAGGACGGGCTTTGCGTTCGCGAAACGAACGAAACCTGGCGTGAATTTTTCAAATACGGTTTCTAAGCGGCTCATGGGGAACCTCCTTATAGGTTTTCAGCGCGTGTAGCGATAATGTCTTTGTACCAGTAGAACGACTTCTTCTTCTTCCGTTCGAGGCCGTTGGCGTGGTCGACGTAGATGAAGCCATATTGTTTCTTATAACCGTTGAGCCAGCTGAGAAGGTCAATTGCTGACCAAGCGTAGTAGCCTGCGACGTTGATGCCTTGTTCAACCGCGTGCTTCACGGCACGGATGTGGCCTTCGATATATTCGATGCGTGGGTCGTCGAGGATTTCACCGTCAACGATCGGGTCGACGTCACCGAGACCGTTCTCTGTGATGTAGATTTTCACGTCACCGTAACGATCTTTGAGCATGTGCATGCCATCGAGGAACGCTTCAGGTGAGATTTCCCAAGCCCATTTCGTGTAGACTTTGTCGTCCATCATGACCGTCTTGTAGACGCCGTCGAATGACGGGTTACCTGGGCGACCCGTCGAGTTCTCGCGGCCACCGGCCATGACGAGCGCCGAGTCGTTTTTCATGACGCGTTGCGGGCTGTAGTAGTTGAGGCCGATGAAGTCGTTCATTGAAGCCGTACGCTTCAAGAGGTCGAGTTCTTCGTCTGTCATTTCAGGAAGGAGACCTGTTTCGTCAAGTCCTTTCACGACGTACGCCGGATATTCCCCTTTCAAAATCGGATCATAGAACCAGTGCGTCGCGTAGGCGTTCGCGTGCATTTCAGCGAACTTGTTCTCTTCGGCGTCATCGATGCTGAAGGCCGGGTTGAACACGTGTGTGATTCCAATCTCCCCTTCGTATCCGTTTTGTTTGAACAATTCGACGGAACGCGCGTGGGCGATATTAACATGGTGCGTCGTTTGGAAGTAACCTTTGACGTCGCCTTCGATGCCTGGCGGGTGTGCCCCAGTCAAGTAGCCGAGCGAGCAGAAGATGACCGCTTCATTGAACGTGATCCAGTGACGGACACGGTCGCCGAACGATTGGAAGCACGTATCGGCGAAACGGACGAATGCGTCAACCGTCTCCTTGTTCTTCCAACCGCCTGTTTCTTCGAGTGCTTGTGGGAGGTCCCAGTGGTAAAGTGTGACGAATGGGACAATGTTGTGCTTCAAGCACTCGTCGATCAAGTTGTTGTAAAACTCGAGCCCTTTTTCGTTCACTTCGCCTGTGCCGTTCGGGAAGACACGCGGCCACGAGATGGAGAAGCGATAGGATTCGAGTCCCATCTCCGCCATGAGCGCGATATCTTCTTTATAACGGTGGTAATGGTCGACGGCGACGTCGCCGTTCGTATCTTCAAACGTTTTTCCAGGAATTTTCGAGAAGACGTCCCAGTTCGAGAGTCCTTTCCCGTCCTCGTTCCATGCGCCTTCGACTTGGTAAGAAGCCGACGCTGCGCCGAACAAGAAATCTTTAGGCATTTTCAAAGTGGTCACCTCAATTGGATTATTTGTTCGCAAGTTTCATGGCGTGATCGAATACTTTCGCTCCGTTCATCATGCCGTAGTCGATTGTGTTGATGACGTCGATTGGCACGCCTTTTGGCTCACAGATTTGTTTGCCTTTTGAGAGCAAGTACTTCACTTGTGGTCCGAGAAGGGCGACGTCGAGGTTGTCGACATACGTTTCCATCTCTGATTCTGGATAAGCTGCGATTTCAGCTTCAATCCCACGTTCGGCGGCAACCGCTTTCATTTTCTCTACTAACATACTCGTTGACATACCTGCTGCACAGAAGAGTCCGATTTTCATCATTTTTGATCCATTCCTTTCAATTGGTTGATTTCGTTTTGCATGTTCATCATATAGCCGAGCATCTCTTTGACGAGGATTGTATTCATTAAATGGTCTTGCGCGTGCACCATGAGGACGCCGACCGTAGCCGTTTTTCCTTGTGCTTCGAGTGTGACGAATTTCGTCTGAATGGCATGTGCTTCTTTCAGTGTCGCATCACCAGCTTTCACCGCTTCAGCCGCTTCCTCTGCTTTCCCTTCTTGCATGAGGAGCATCGCGTGATGGTAGCTCGCTTTGGCGTCGCCTGAAAGGGCGATTAAACCAAAGATATCTTCGGGTGTAATCTCGATTGTTTCAGAAACCATAGTATCTCTCCTTTTTGTATGGATAACCTGAATTCATAGGTACAAATTCTACAAACTGATAGTAGCACGATACCGCTTACATGTAAACCCTTACTTTTCACACAAGATGGGAATGAAAAAAACGCACGCGAGATTTGGCTCTCGCGTGCGTTTAGGATTTAATATTTGAAACTTTAAGCATCTTCACATGGCGGAAATGGTGGATGGTGCGTGAGACGTCAAAGATTTGACCGTTCGTCAAATAGACCGTGTTGTCGACGAGAAGGGCGGGATCGTTCTCGTTCAATTCGAGCAGTTCCGCATCTTCTGCCGTCAAGAAGTCGGCATAAATGACGCGGTCGGCAAAACCGATAGCGAGCTTTTGGTCATTCCGGAAGTAATTGTAAATCGACTGTTCCGTAATGTTTCGATCGAGATAGACGACAAGTTCTTTTCGGAAGTAAGAATCTTCAATCGAAAACGGGTGGTCATCGACGAGACGGAGACGCTTAACAGAATAAACCTCCGCTCCGACCTCGCACTTCATCCGTTCCGCCACTTCTTCGTTCGCTGTCGTCAATTCGAAATGGAGAACGCGCGTCTCAACTTTGCGGCCGCTGAAATCGCTCGTGAGACCTTGTAACTTCTCTAAGTTTACATAGTCACTCATATAGTGGTCACGAACAAAGACCCCGCTGCCTTGCACTTGATAGACGTAGCCTTTATTGACGAGAATCTCGATTGCTTTCCGCACCGTATTTCGGCTGACACTATATTTTGTTGCGTATTCGTCTTCGGTGAGGAGTTTGTTCGTATGTTGATAGACGTGATTCATAATCTCTGTCTCGATCTGGGAGGCAACTTGTTTGTACTTTGGGCCCATAACTGTCTGCACCTTTCACGTTGAAAATTTGTAGGTATGAATACGCTCTCAGTATATCAGAAAATAGGTTCGGGTGGCGGATAATCCTTCGCCTTTTGTTGAAAAACGTCGAACGATTGTTGAGGGAATATTTAGTAAATTTGAAACGTAGGTGAAAAAATTTTCGTATACTAAGGAAGAGATGGAAAAAGAAGGGGTGAGGGAGTGGGGAAAATCCAACATGACGTTAGGCAAGTGATTACGATACGACGATACGGGTTCCCGGCATCGATGTTTTATGTTGTTGTTTTTCTGTATGCGTTGTTCGTCGAACGGATGTGGATGATTCCGTTAATGTGGCTACTCGCCATCTTTCTCATCTTCATGGGAGGGAACGAATATCGCATCATGCGTCACGTCGCAGCGAATCCCTTGGCCATCAAGTGGCTTCGCATCCAATATGCGATGACATGGCTAGAGGCGCTTTTATTGGCGGCATCGATGACGGCGTTAGTCCTCGACCATAGCATCGGATTGTTGATTGGTGTCTTCTTTGCGCTCATGCGCTTCACGGACTCCTATCGCGACCGCCTCCTTACAAAGAAACTACAGGCAGTAGAACCGGACATACCGACTTACGAACAACTGATTGAAAGGATGAGTTAGATGGAATTATCCCCGCATTCAAAACGACAAATCGATACGCTGCTACGCTTTCAGACGTTCACGGGTTGGGCGATCGGCATTCTCACTGTGACGGTCATCATCGGGATGTTGACATTCGCCTCTTACCGAGACCTGTCAACAGGCGCAATCATGGCAACGATTTTCGGTTTTTGCTTCCTATTGATTGGCATCGAAGTCGCCAAGTTTAACTTGTGGCTACGGTTCGTTAAGAACAAAAAGGCGCGCAGGCTGTTGTCGTTACGTTATACGGCGATGTTCATCGGTTTTGCCGCCATCGGCTATTTCGGCTACGTCGTCTTCAATCAGACGCCGCAACCGCAATCGTTCCAGGCCTTCCTGTTGTCGCAAGCCTTTTTCTGGGGCGCCTCGTTCATCGGCAAGTGGCTCGACCGCATCATCCAAACGCATGACGATCGCTATTTGACGGACAAGGACTTGAAGTTGATTCGGGAAGCGCGTGAGTATCATGAATAAGCGGAGCCAGATGCGTGAACTGATGGCGTTCGACAGCGCGAAAAAGACATCCGTCGTTTTCTTGTCTTTTGTCGGTGTCATGATCTTGTTTTTTCTGGTCGAGTATAACTGGCTCTCCGCGGTGACGGTCTTCTTCATCGGAGCGGTGGCGGGCCTGCCTGATTTCTATAAAGCTTGGCGACGTGAGACGATTAAAAAGAAGTACCTGGTCTCTCGCGAGGCAAGACGCCTCATCCACTTCGGTTCGATGAGCGGATTACTTATGTACCCACTCGTTTTACTGTGGGTCTACGCTGCACTCACGAAGCTCATGTCACTCCAAACGTTCTTCCTGATTGGGGTGGTCTCGTTCCTCTTTGCGGTTCCGATTGGGAAGTGGTACGAGCGCTATATGGCTAGTCTCGATGACAACTACGTCTCTGAAGCTGAATTGAATGAAGAACGAAAATGGGGGAGCGCCTGAGCGCTGCCCCTTTTATTTGAACGTCCGGATGATGAAGTATACACAAGCAAAGAATGGGAGCAAGAACAGTGCGCCGAGCCACTCACCTTGACCGAAGACGAGCCAGGCGAACAGTTGGAACGATAAAATTCCTGCGGCGACGAGGCTTGCGAATCGGAGGGCTCTCGGACGGCTGGACGGTTCGCGCCACCAGTCTTTGAAGAATGGAAAGCTCGTCACAAGTGCCAAACCGAGGAAGAAGGCGGCCGGGAACACGAGCAAATCCCCGAGCTCGTCATTCCCTTGAACTTGCAACCATTTCGAGAGCGTCGATAAGATGATGCCGATGACGAGAAAACCGATATTCATAGCCATTCCTCCACTCCATCTAATAGATACTTCCATCATGCCCGAACGAGCCCGCCGGGACAAGTCTGTTCAAAAAAAGTCGCTTTTTAGTGAAAGTGGTGACTTTTACATGAACGATAAAAAAGTATCGGAGGACGGTGTGAGAAAAATGCTATTCGTGTCGAGGGAGAACCGTTAGCATGTAAGGGTATCTGGAGAAACGGCTGGATCGGATTGAAAAGCGCCAGAACTCTGCGGAGTTGACGAGGACGAAGGTGATCGAGATTTTCGGCGGATGCCTTCTAGTCGCCTGTCACGACTAAGAGTCTTTCAGTAAAACGCCCGGGTGACCGGACGGACAAAGTGAAAGACGATGACAGCTCTTAGAAAAAGCCCGTTTCCTTTTTCGAGAAATCGAATATAGAGGAGAATTGTGTATGTGTGGAATTGTAGGAATGATTGGTCAAGTCGGGACGAAAGAGATTTTGTTGAAAGGGCTCGAGAAACTCGAGTACCGGGGCTATGACTCAGCAGGAATCGCGCTCGTCGGAGAAAGCGTGAACGTATTTAAGGAAGTCGGCCGCATCGCCGCACTTCGTGACATCGTGCCGGTCGAAGCAGAAGGAACGGTCGGGATCGGCCACACACGTTGGGCGACGCACGGCGTGCCGAGCGTCCCGAACGCCCACCCGCACCAGAGTACGACGGCGCGCTTCACGCTCGTCCACAACGGCGTCATCGAGAACGACGAGCAGCTCAAGGCGACGCTCGACGTGCCGTTCAAGTCGGAGACGGACACGGAAGTCATCGTCCAGCTCATGGAGAAGAACTTCGTCGCGCTCGGCGACGTCGAGGCGGCGTTCCGCAAGACGCTCGCTGAGCTCCACGGCTCGTACGCAATCGCGATGATCGACTCGGAGGACCGTGAGCGCCTCTATATCGGCAAGAACAAGTCGCCGCTCCTCGTTGGTCTCGGCGACGGCACGTTCAACGTCGTGGCGTCGGACGCGATGGCGATGCTCCAGGTGACGGACCAGTACCTCGAGCTCCACGACGGCGAGATCGTCATCTTGACGCGCGAGTCGGCGACGATTAAGACGCTCGACGGCGAGGTGTTGGAGCGCGCGCCGTATACGGCCGAGATCGATGCCTCAGACATCGAGAAGGGCACGTACGCGCACTACATGTTGAAGGAGATGGACGAGCAGCCGGCCGTCATCCGCAACATCATCCAGCACTACCAGAACGACGCCGGTGACATCGAGCTCACGGAAGGCGTGCGCTCGCTCGTCTCGGAGGCGGACCGCATCTATATCGTCGCGTGCGGTACGAGCTATAACGCCGGGCTCGTCGGAAAAGACATTTTAGAACGGATTGCCGGCATTCCGACCGAGGTGCATATCTCGTCAGAGTTCGGCTACAACATGCCCCTCTTAAGTTCACGTCCGCTCTTTGTCTTCTTGTCACAGTCTGGTGAGACGGCCGACAGCCGCGCCGTCCTCGTCGAAGTGAAGAAACGTGGCCATAAGGCACTCACGATGACGAACGTGCCAGGGTCGACGCTCTCGCGCGAGGCGAACGAGACGATGCTCCTTCACGCCGGCCCGGAGATCGCGGTCGCGTCGACGAAGGCGTACACGGCCCAAATCGCCGTCCTCGCCATCCTCGCCTACGACATCGCCCGTGCGAACGGAAAAGAGCTACCGTTCGAATTGATGCCGGAACTCGCACGCGTCGCGACGATCATGGACTCAATCATGTCACAAAAAGAGCTGTTTGAAGATTTGTCAGAACGTTACTTGAAGACGACACCGAACACGTTCTTCATCGGACGCGGCCTTGACGCGTCGGTCTGTCTCGAAGGCGCGCTCAAAGTGAAGGAGATCTCGTATATCCAAGCGGAAGGTTACCCAGGTGGTGAGCTCAAGCACGGATCAATCGCCTTGATCGAGGACGGGACGCCGGTCATCGCGCTCATCTCGCAACCGAAGACGAACTTGAACATCCGCAGCAACGTCAAGGAAGTCGTCGCCCGTGGCGCGAACGCCTGCATCATCTCGATGCAAGGCGTCGAACACGAGGACGATGAGTTCATCTTGCCGCACGTCGAACCACTCCTTGCACCGCTCGTTACGGTATTACCGGTTCAACTCATGGCGTATTACGCCGCACTTGGCCGGGGTTGCGACGTCGACAAGCCGCGCAACTTGGCGAAATCGGTGACGGTAGAATAACACTATACACACCTAAGCACTTCTCGAAACAGAGAGGTGCTTTTTACTGCTTGCCGATATCTTTGCCAACAGGCAAAATAGTAGGATAAGTAAGCGGTTCCATCGTATGGTTATATAAAGATAAGCGATGAAAGAAGGTCTGACATGAACGTATACATTGTCTGTCCATGCGGGTTCGTCACGAGCGCCATGGCGGCGAAGCTATTTGCTGAAGCGTGTTCGGGGAAATTGTCGTGTGTGATTCACCACGGCACTAATCGGGATATCCCGAAAGACATCGACTTGATCGTCTATCAAGTCGGGACAGCGACGATCGACCATCCGACCGCGCACATCCGCTCGGTCAGACAAATCTTGTCGCTCGAGGAATATCGACTAATCGTCGAGGAATGGGTGAAGCGATATGAAGCATGAATGGAGTGCGCGGGAGCGCTCGATTTTACTACACTTATTAGGCACGGAGACATCGACACCGCTCGCGGAGATTGCGCAAGCGGTCAATTTGTCTGAACGGACAATCCAACGGGAACGTCAACTGCTCGAAGGGATTTTGAGAGAGTTCGAATTAGAGCTGTCTTGGCAGCGCGGGCGCGGACTCAGCCTCGTCGGAGCGGCGGCTGCGAAACAACAGCTCCGTGAGGATTTGATTTTGTCGGCCGAGGCCATCCCGACAGCCGAGGATCGCATCTTTGAACTGGCTTGGCGGCTCTTGTTCGAGAAGGACATGTTGAAGCTGCAGGCCGTCGCCAAGCAGATGCACGTCTCGCCAAGTACGCTGACACAGGACCTGGAGAAACTTGACCGTTGGTTCGACGAATATCACCTTGAAGTCGAGCGGAAGAAAGGGGTCGGTGCGCAAGTACTTGGCTTGGAAGCGGAAAAACGCAAGCTCATGATTAACGCGCTCATGGCGCATTGGGACACGCTCGCGTTTTATCGATTCGTCCGCGGCGAAGATGAGTACATTCCCGCCTTTTTGAAGACGGTCTCATGTGACGCCATGCTTGAGGCGCTTCGGGACGGATACGACTATTTAAAGAGTCATGCGTTCGAGCGGATGGATGACCGAACGATTATGCGCGTCACGTTCGCCTATGGCGTGCAACAAGCGCGACTCGACGCCGGTTTCTTTTTGGAGATGTACACGAAAGGACGCTCGGACGACTATTTGAAAGTCGCTCGGGACATGGAAGTGGCACTCGGTACGACGTTCTCGATGGCCGAACGGGTTTGGCTCGCAGAAGAGGCGAACCGGCTCCGTTCCTTGAAAGAACAGATGCAAGAAGATGAGGAAGAACGCTGGGTCATGCAAATCCGTGTCCATAAACTGATTCATCACGTCTCACTCATCCACGGCTTCGCCTTCACGGATGACGCGGCGCTCGAGAAAGGGTTGCTCGCCCATATCTTATCGAGTCTGAACACGCAGGCGCTTCCGGATACGGATACGGTCCGTCCGCACATCGACCGGGACTATCCGAACTTGCGGGCCGCCATTCAGCAAGCGGCGGATATCGTCTTCGGGACGAACACGTTCACAGAGAAAGAGACGGTGTTCTGGGCGATGCACTTCGCGGCCGCGCTCGTCAAACCGGTCCGCCGTCGTGAATATCGGGCGCTCGTCGTCTGCTCGGCGGGCCTCGGCTCGTCGAAGATGCTCGTCAATCGCGTGAAACAAGAGTTCCCGGAGATGCAAAACGTCGTCAACTCCTCATTGTTCGGTCTCGAACAGCATCGGCTCGATGACTATGACGTCATCTTGTCGACCGTCCCGCTCCCTCCGTTGTCGGTGCCGACGCTCATGGTCAATCCGTTGCTGACGACCGAGGAAGTGCAACGGGTCCGCCACCTCCTGTTGTCCTTGCCGCAATCGTTCCAAACGAAAGACGTCAAACCGCATTCGACGATGCTCGACTTCCAAGAGCTCGCGGAACTCGTGGACACGTTTGAGCGGATGGACCGTCAGTTCGACCTCGTCACACTCGACAACAGTGATCGGCTCGAAGACATCTTGTTCGATATCGGCACGCAGTTAGAAGAACGGGGACTCGTCGAAAGCGGGATTCAATTATCGGCACAACTGCTCCGGCGCCACGAAGTGGCTGGACTCGGCATCCCGGGCACAAAACTCGCCTTGTTCCATGGACGTCACGCGTCGATTGAACGGGCGAGCGTGTTCGCTTTCGATTTGACGACGTCCATCCCGCTCCTCATGATGGATCAATCGACGGAACCCGTTTCCCGTCTGCTCGTCTTACTCGCACCGGAAGAGGCGCGCGATGTCGAGCTCCAGTTTTTGAGTGCGGTCAGCGGCTCGCTCATCGAGAGTGAAGAACAGATGACGTTATACAGCACGGGTTCAAAAAAAGAACTGCGCCTGTTGCTTCATGACTGCATGAAACATATGATGCAAGATGCGTTGCATGAGAAATGACCCACCGTGGTCATTTTTTTATTTGGCACGGAATGTTGCCAAAGTGTGAACTGGATTGAATTGAGTAAGCGCTTACTCTGGGTCTACAATACAGGTGTAGAGCACAAACCGGTTAGCTACACTACACGATAACCTTTCACAACTAAAGACTGGAGGTTTTATACATGGCGAATACGCAAGCTGGCTCGGGCGGGGTTCGAGTCAAAGTACAACGGTTCGGGAGTTTCCTGAGCGGGATGGTCATGCCGAACATCGGCGCCTTCATCGCCTGGGGGATCATCACAGCACTCTTCATCCCGACAGGCTGGTGGCCGAACGAAAACTTGGCCGAGCTCGTCGGTCCAACGATCACTTATCTACTACCACTCTTGATCGGGTTCACAGGTGGTAAATTACTTCACGACGTTCGAGGCGGTGTCGTCGGGGCGCTCGCCACGATGGGTGTCATCGTCGGGACGGACATCCCGATGTTCCTCGGGGCGATGATTATGGGTCCACTCGGTGGTTACATCATCCGTCAAGTCGACCGTGCCCTTGAAGGAAAAGTAAAAGCTGGTTTCGAGATGCTCGTCAACAACTTCTCGGTCGGGATCGTCGGTGGTCTCCTCATGCTCGGGGGCTTCGAGATCTTCGGACCGATCATGAGCGGGCTCGACAAAGTCATGGCAGCAGGCGTCGACTGGATCGTCGGGGCGAAGTTGCTTCCAATCGCAAGTTTGTTCATTGAACCGGCGAAAGTCCTCTTCTTGAACAACGCCATCAACCACGGGATTTTGAGCCCGCTCGGTGTCGATCAAGTCGCAGACGCTGGGAAATCGGTTCTCTTCTTACTTGAAGCAAACCCAGGACCAGGTCTTGGTTTACTTCTCGCTTATATGTTCTTCGCAAAAGGCGCAGCAAAACGGACAGCACCTGGTGCGGCAATCATTCACTTCCTCGGTGGGATTCACGAGATTTACTTCCCATATGTGTTGATGAAGCCGATCTTAATCCTTGCGATGATTGCAGGGGGCGCCACAGGGATCTTCACATTCGTACTCTTCGACGTCGGCCTCGTCGCACCAGCTTCGCCAGGTAGTATCTTCGCGATTCTTGCGATGGCGTCACGCGGTTCACACCTCGGTCTCGTTGCAGGTATTCTCTTGTCGGCAACTGTCACGTTCGCCGTGGCGAGTGTCATCTTGAAATCAAGTGCAGCCGAAGAAGTGTCACTCGAAGAAGCGACACAAAACGTCAGCGCGATGAAAGGCAAACAGTCGTATGCGTCGGCGCTCGTTCAAGATCGCCTCGACAAAGTCGACCACATCATCTTCGCTTGTGATGCCGGTATGGGTTCAAGCGCGATGGGGGCTTCGGTCCTGCGCAATAAAGTGAATAAGGCGAACTTGCCAATCAAAGTGACGAACACGTCCATCAGTCAATTGCCGAAAGACGCCCAATTCGTCATCACCCATCAAGATTTGACAGATCGTGCCGAAGAACAGGCACCGAACGCGATTCACCGCTCGGTAACGAACTTCTTGAACGCGGACTACTATGACCAGTTGATTGAAGAGATTCAAGCAGAGCGCAGTAAAATTTCATAACGAAGCAGACAGAGACAAGGTTTAGATATAGGAGGAACTAAAATGCCATTCATTCAGACAGAGATGATTCGACTCAACCAAACGTTCAGCACGAGTGCCGAAGCGATTGATGCAGCCGGAGCGGTGTTACACGCCGCTGGTTGCGTATCGCCGGCCTATATCGAGGCGATGCATGAGCGTCAAGCGCTCTCGAACGTTTATATCGGGAACCATGTCGCGATTCCGCACGGGACGGAAGAAGCGAAGTCGGCCGTTCAAAAGACGGGCATCTCGATTATCCAAGTACCGGACGGCGTCGATTTTGGAGGACAGACGGCGAAGCTCGTCATCGGGATCGCTGGGGTGAACGATGAGCATCTCGATCTCCTATCGCAAATCGCTGTCATCTGTTCGGACGAGGATAACGTCGAGCGGTTAGTCCGTGCCGAGACGAAAGAAGAGATTTTGTCGCTATTCATGGAAGAGGTGGCGTAATGAAGGCTGTACATTTCGGGGCAGGGAACATCGGACGCGGTTTTATCGGCTTGCTCTTGAATCAGAGTGGCTACGAGGTCACGTTCGTCGACATTAACGATACGGTGATTGAAGCGCTCGAGGCGAAACGCTATTACGAGGTCGGATTCGCTGAAGAAGGCGTCGACAACGTCGTCGTCGACCGGGTGCGCGGCGTCAACAGTTTGAAAGACCCGGAGCGTGTCATCGCGCTCATCGCCGAGGCCGATCTTGTCACGACGGCGGTCGGACCGACGTTGCTTCCAAAAGTCGCACCGCTCATCAGTGAAGGACTCCGTGACCGTGAGACGGAGGCGCCCGTATACGTCATCGCCTGTGAGAACATGATTGGCGGCAGCGCCTCGCTCAAACAAGAAATCGAGGCGTCGGGTGGAATCGGGACGGCCCATGCGTCGTTCCCGAACGCGGCTGTCGATCGCATCGTCCCATTGCAACAACACGAGGACCCGCTCTTCGTCGAAGTTGAGACGTTCTATGAATGGGTGATCGAGACGCAAGGATTGGACGCGCGGCCCCCGCTTCACGGTGTGACGTGGGTCGACGAGATTGGTCCATATATCGAGCGGAAGTTGTTCACGGTTAACACAGGACATGCGATCGCGTCATATATCGGCTCATTGTTTGAAAAAGGAACGATTGACGAAGCGCTCAAGGATCGTCGCGTCCGCCAAGTCGTTCAAGGTGCGTTGTATGAGACAGGTTGGCTATTACTTGAAAAGTACGGCTTCGAAGCGAAAGAACATAGCCGGTACATTCAGAAAATCATCAAACGTTTCGAAAATCCGAAATTAAAAGATGAAATTTCACGCGTCGCCCGTTCTCCGATTCGTAAGCTCGGACCGAGTGACCGGCTCGTCAAACCGGCACGAGAGCTCGTCGACAACGGGATCGAACCGAATGAACTCGCCTACGGGATCGCCGCAGCCTTGAACTATTACAACCCTGAGGATTCAGAATCTTCTGAACTTTACTTGTCGATTGAAGAGTCAGGCATCTTGTCGACGATTGAGAAGTACCTCGGGTTGAATGAAGCGGACACGTTGACGAAGCTCATCCTCGAACAATATGATTTGATTCGCGAGCAGGAAAACGCACGCGTGTCGTAATGTGACGCCTCTCCCTTTAACGGGGAGAGGTTTTTTTTCATGGCAAAAAAGATCAAATCAATTAAAAGGCGGTTTGGTAAAATTGCCATATAAGGAGGAGCTACCTGTGTATGATGAACCGATCCGACGTACCATCGCCTACATTGAGAATCATTTGTACGACACGATTACCGAAAAAGAGCTGTTACTACGGAGTGGATTTTCAAAGTTTCATTTTCACCGTATTTTTTTGGCGCACGTTGATATGACCATTACCGAGTATATCAAAATGCGCCGTCTCGCAAGTGCGGCCAGTTTGCTTATCTATACGGAACAACGGATTTTAGACATTGCGTTGCAACATCATTTTGAATCGCAAGAATCGTTCACCCGGTCATTCAAAAAAAGGTATGGACTGCCTCCGGGTCGTTATCGTACTAGTATGAGAACGTTACGGAAAAAAGGAGAAGAGGAAATAATGGAATCGATTAACGGATGGTTTTTAAGTGGCGGAGACTTACAGCATTATGAGATGGGAATTGACCAACAGGTTGTTCATGGAGGTAAAGCATCGGGCTATTTGAAATCGACTTCATTCATAAAAAAGGATAGTTTTGGCACGATGATGCAACAGTTCAAGGCTAATGACTATGTCACGCACCGAATTCGCTTGTCTGGGTTTTTAAAAACTGAACAAGTTAGGGAAGGTGCTGGGTTTTGGATGCGGGTCGATCATAAGAATGGGGATGTGCTTCAATTTGACAACATGAGCAACCGACTGATTCAAGGGACAACCGAGTGGAATCGTTATTCCATTGTTCTAGACGTACCTGAAGGAAGTGAGGTCATTTCGTTTGGCGTCTTGTTATCGGGAGAAGGACAGGTATGGATTGATCAGTTAAGCTTTATGGCGGTAGATGAGCGGTTGCCTGTCACAAATCTTCAGAGGGCAACAATTCTTCAGGATGCGCCGATTAACCTATCGTTTGAGGATGGATTAAAGGATACGTAAGAAAAAGGTGACTCGAATCCGATACGGACGAGTCACCTTTAAACGTGCTCAAGCACGGGTCTTGCCAAATTCGATGTACGTCGTGACAGATTTGACGTGCTTGACGACCTCTTTTTCCCGGAGCGGGCGGCTGAAGTAATAGCCTTGGACGTAGTCGCACTGCTCGTTCAATAACCATTCGAGCTGGTCTGACGTCTCGACGCCTTCCATGAGTACTTTCATGCCGAGGTTGTGGCCGAGTTGAATCATCGAGCGGACGATCGCTTCTTGGTTACGGTCGGTGAACAGATTGACGATGAACGAGCGGTCAATCTTGAGCACTTGGACCGGCAACTCACGGAGCTGACGGAACGACGAATATCCGGTCCCGAAATCGTCGAGTGAGATCATGATGCCGAACTGATGCAACTGGGCAAGTTTCTCGCGCGTCGATTGTTCATACGACAGCATCGATGATTCGGTCACTTCGAGCTCGAGGAACATCGGGTCCATCCCTGTCGCGTCGAGTGTGGCTTGGAGCGTGTCGACGAAGTCTTCCCGGGCGAACTGGAGCGGGGAGACGTTGACAGATAGCGTGAATGGTTTCACCCCGGTCTTTTGCCACCGGACCCAGGCGAGACATGATTCGCGCAACACCCACGTGCCGATTTGGTGAATCAAGCCGGTATTTTCCGCGATCGGGATGAACTCATCCGGTCCGACGTGGCCGAGGACAGGGTGATGCCAACGCAAGAGCGCCTCGACCCCTTCAAGCCGGTTTTGGGTGAGTGAAACTTTTGGTTGATAGACGAGCGAGAACTCAGAGCGGTCGAGCGCTTGAGCCAGCGCCTTTTCAATCTCGACAGTGCGTAAAATCTGTTGTCTCGACTCTTCTTCGAACTCCTTGATTTGGTTCTTGCCGGTCCGTTTCGATTCATGGACGGCGAGACGGGCGTATTGCACGAGCTCATCCGCTGAGGTCGTGTCTTTCGGAAAGTGGCTAATCCCGGCGCTCATCGTCAGCTCGACGGTCGTCCCGTCGATATCAAACGGCTGAGAGATAGCTTTGATGCAATTCTCCGCCTTCTGTTTCGCG
This sequence comes from Exiguobacterium sp. AB2, assembly GCF_000696055.1. Classification (NCBI taxonomy): domain Bacteria; kingdom Bacillati; phylum Bacillota; class Bacilli; order Caryophanales; genus Exiguobacterium; species Exiguobacterium sp. AB2. The sequence continues at coordinate 18,187 of NZ_JNAA01000049.1, read as the reverse complement.
AGCGTGCTCCGCTTGTCAAACAGTAGGATGATGAACTCGGATGAGCCGACACGCGTCAAAATGTCGTCCGGGTGGATCGTATGTTGCAGCCGGTCCGCGATTTGGAGCGCCAACTGATCTGAACCGTGATGCCCGAGCATATCGCTCATGAAACGCCACCGGTCGATGTCGATGTATAGACAGGCGACGGGGTCTTCAATCCGGATATGTTCGGCGAGAATCCGTTCAAGCTTGTGGCGGTTCGGCAAATCAGTCAACGCGTCGTGATACGCCATGTGTTCGACGAGCCGCTGTGAGGCAATCGTCTCCGAGACGTCACGCAAGAACCAAAGGATTTGATCCATCCGCTCACCTTGGAGCGGATAGGCCGTCACTTCAATCGTCGACTCGCCCATTTCAAGCCGACGTGCTTCGTAGAACGGTTGTTGAATCGACAGCGCCGCGTGATAGTCTTGGAAAAACTGATCCTCGGTCCGGTCGAACAACCGATAGAACGCGGTGTTCGCATATTGAATCACGCCATCTTTCGTCGTCGTCACGACCGCGTCTGTCGTCGAATCGAGAATCGTCGCTTGAATCAATTCACGTCTTCGTAAATGCCGGTCGAGTGTGAGCGACAAGAAGAAGATGGCGAACAGTAAGGTCGTAATGCCGGTGACGAGCCATGCGAACAGCGACGGTTCGATGCCGATTGCAGCCGGGGTGTCCGTCAAGAACGTGAATGAGGCTGACAGCATCCCGACGTAATGCATCCCGAAGATGGCGACGCCCATCAATAAGGAGAAGAACACTTTTAGCTCCATGTAAATCTTCTCCTTCGCATATTTGGAGAAGAAGCCGATCCACAGGGCGCCGAGTGAGGCTGTGATTGCGATGGCAAGCGACAACAAAGCGAGCCCGGTGTGATACGCAATCGTCACACCTTGAATGGCGGCCATCCCGACGTAATGCATGCTCGCGATACTGATCCCCATCAACAGTCCTGCACCGATAAGGGTGGGACGAGTTGTATGGCGCGAGACAATCAGGAAGCCAAGGATACAGCCGGCCATAGCGATGACGACCGACAGAAACACGAGCGGCATCGAATACGTGACAGGGCGCAAGCCTTCGTGCGCCAACATGGCGATGAAATGCATCGCCCATATGCCGAGTCCAAGCGTTGCCCCACCCGCTAAAATCCACATGTTTTGTGCGGTGCGGTTCGTCGAGTTGACTCGACGTGCCAATTCGATGGCGGCGTAGGCAGAGACGGCGGCAATCATATAAGATAAAACAACAAGAAACAGATTGTGACTCATTGAGTGTTCGACGACTGGATCCATAAGTACCTCGCTAGGATATAATTGTATTTGATAATTTATTATACTCGGGAAATAGGAGTCTACCTATCATTATGCTTCAATTTAGAGAACTATTTTCAAGGCTGAACGTTTTTGCGTTGTCTAGATTTGATCGGTCGCGCGTTACCTGCTACGAAACGGCGGGTAAAGACTAAAAAATGCGAAATGGAAAGAAGGGGTGGCCGTGGACTTTCGCCCGATTACACCGAACGATGTGAAACCGCTCCAGCGACTGTTCATGGAAAGTTTGAGCGACTTGATTCGTCGCGAACAGTTCGAGGACGCTGACTTGTTAGAGGAAGAAGTCGCCCGTCTGAATACGACGATTCAAGATAGTTTCGATGATGACGCCGTCGACGTGTTCGTGGTCGAACGAGAAGGGAAAATCGTCGGGACGGCAGCGGTATTGCCTCCAAACGAGATTATCACGGCCCATCTGGACGTGGAGCCAGAAGCGGTCGAAATCGGCTGCGTTTATGTCGCCCCGGATCAGCAACGGCAAGGTGTCGGTTCGTTCTTACTTTCAGAAGTGATGGCAACGCTTGGGGAGGATGCGACGTTTTACTTAGATGCTGGTTTCCCGTCCTCACAAGACTATTGGGAAAAACGGCTCGGACCGCCGGTGATGTCACTCGATCATTACTGGGGACCGGGCGCCCTGCATAAAATATGGAAGATTATGAAAAGACCTGGCTGAAAATAGCCAAGTCTTAGTTTGATTAATAGGTAGAACGCATGAATTGATGAATCCCGGACGCCGTCGCTTCGGCCATCCGTTGACGATACGTCGTACTCGTCAAATGGGCGCGGTCGTTCTGATTTGTCATAAAGCCGTACTCAACGAGTGTCGAAGGGACGCTGTTCTTCCCGACGACGTAGACGTTCTGATATTTGACGCCTCGATTTCGAATGGTCGGGATTCGGGCGCCGAGCTCACGGTTGATCGAAGCGCCCAAGTTGCGGCTCGCCGATACGTATGGGTTCGTCGTATAGCTCTCGGTCGTCGGCACGAGTACTTCGTGACCGTGATAGGACGCATTTGTAGAAGAGTTCGCATGTAGGCTGACAAACGCGCTGCCGTTATACGACTTCGTCAAGGAGACACGGTTCGCGAGCGACAAATAAGTATCGGTTGAACGCGTCATTCGGACGTTGTAGTTGTAGGTGCCGGACAACGTGCTCGCAAGGCGCTTGGCGATGTCGAGTGTCAATACCTTCTCTTGGACTGACCCGTAGACGGCGCCAGGGTCGTATCCGCCGTGCCCGGCATCGATGACGATTGTTCGGCCGGAACCGGTCGATGTGTTCGTCGTCGTTGTGCTCGCCTTTAAGTATTGGGATGAGACGTAACCAGTCTGTCCACCGTAGGACACTTTATACCAAGAGCCGTACGTGCCGAGGTACGTGACGCTTCGTCCTGAAGGGATCGTCAAAAGGATGGTCCCGGTCGACGAGGCACTCTTACGTAAATTCAAGTTGACCGTCGTGACGTACGTTTTAGCAGTTGTCGTTGTGGTAGAGGTAGACACTTTCACGTATTGTGCCGAGACGTAGCCGGTCTGTCCGCCGTAGGACACTTTATACCAAGAGCCGTACGTGCCGAGGTACGTGACGTTACGCCCAGATGGGATTGTCAAAAGGATGGTCCCGGTCGGCGAGGCACTCTTTCGTAGGTTCAAGTTGACTGTTGTCGTATAGGTTTTCGTTGAAGTCGTCGTCATTGTGGACGAGGTCGACACTTTCACGTATTGCGCCGAGACGTAACCGGTCTGTCCGCCGTAAGAGACTTTATACCAAGACCCGTATGTACCGAGATACGTGACGCTTCGTCCTGAAGGAATCGTCAAAAGGATCGTCCCAGAAGTCGAAGCACTTTTTCGAAGGTTCAAGTTAGCCGTCGTGGTGTATGTAGAGGCTGCCTCGACACGACCCGTGTCTAATCCGGTTGAGGAGAGGCTGAACGGAACGACTGCCGTCCCGGTAAGGACGAGGGATGAGCTAATGAGTAGTTTAAGAGGCCAAGATGGTTTCGGTGTATTCAATCGGGATCCGCTCCTTTTTTCTGCAATATGTACGAGACAAGATTGGAATGAAATTGTTATCATGTCTTCGTTATTATATAAGGAAACAAGAAAAAATGGAGGTTAATATGTAATTTATTTATCTTTTTTAAAATAGTAAATATAAAAAAGAGACGCTTGAGGGCGTCTCTCGTATTAGAAAAGGCGTGGAAGTTCGTCAGCAAATTTTTTGATTTGGGTATCAGCTTTAGCAAACTCTCCAACTTTGAACAATCTAGGTAATTCGTCTGCAGCGACTTCTTGAGTCTGTACTTCGAGCGTAGTAAAGTTTGGAACTTGTTCAGATGCTGGCTTGATTGAGCTCCCTAGTAAAAAGAGTGCTGCAGCGATAAAGAAATACCCTGTAATTTTTTTCATGAATTTTTCCTCCGATTGTATAAGTTTTTATAGATAAGCGATAGTTCCTGGTGTGTGATACTCAGTCTTCAATAAGAGGTGATTCTAGCAATGCGTAGATTGATTCAGATTGTTGTTCAATTCTAAATTCGAAATCACCTATATATTGTTGAGGCATGTTCGGTGCGAACAAAGTAACTTTGTCCGTACCTTCCGTTGTAGCAGAAGATAATATAGGAACATTTGCTTCTTGACTGAGTAACGTGCTGCAAAGAGGAGTAAATTTATTCTCGAAATGTTTTAATGGCTCTGGACGCCAACAAATTGATGCTTCAGGTAAAATATACAATATATGGCCTTCTTTTAAAAGTTTTAAACACTGATTAATTACATTTTTTTGATTATGTTCCACATTAATGTAACCAAAATCTTGAAAATGTTTCTCGTAGACTGTCACTGAGCTGCGCTTTAGAATAGAAAGAGACAGTTCAGGGCCAAGAATGTATAGTTGTTTATATGAACGATTTTCTTTCAATGTTCTAGCAATGAGTCTAGGCAATAATTGATAGTAATCGATCTGGAATGCATTGAGAATGAAACCCTTAGAAGAATTCAACAACGGGGTTAAATGCTCTAAACCTTCGAACTGATTTTGATCAGTAAGTGAATATGATGTTTTGAATTCAGGTCCCTGTTTGGGATTGAAATATATCTTTGGCTTAATGTAATCTTCAGCAAGCAAGAAATTTAATTTACCCATCTATTGTATTCACCTCCAAGAGTGGCAATTCATTTCGTGGAATCGAATTGAAGCTTTCTGCCTAGTCGAGCTATTTGATTAGTTATTAACTAGTTAAATCTTATCATGTATTGTAAGACCATCGAACTGTTATAGGTTGGGAAAACGACCGGTCAAAACATTGAAATATCTTAATTTTTTAATCGAATTTTCCTGAAACGATAATATTAAAGACATAAGCACTAAAAAAACTACGTAAAATTAGGGCGAAGGAGCTATTTATCAAGATGGAACATAACTACGGGAACCTAATTAAAGTGGAACGAATGCGGCGTGGCATTAAGCAGTCTGTTTTAGCAAGAGGGATTTGTTCAGTTTCCTACTTAAGTAAGATTGAAAACAATCAAACTTCGCCTAGTGAAGAAGTACTAGAATTAATTTTTGAGAGATTAGATATCGAGGTTCCTCTATATTTCGATTTTAGCGAGCAAGTTGAAAAAGTAAAAACTGAGATTAGAGAAATCCTAAAAGAAGCTGTCTTAACTAGGAAAGATGTAGGTAGACAGAAAGAAGTGGAAAAGTATCTTACGAACCCGGTAGTTAAACAATCTAAGGACCTTTATATAACTTTGATGATGACTTTAGCGCGATTTGGGATGATGCCTGATGGAGACAGCAAATATCTAACTGAAATCGGATGGATTGAGGATCAGTTAGACGTTGATAATAGAGTTAGATTCACAGTGATGAGTAGTCTAAAAATGTTTCATAAAAACGAACGAGATGGATCATTAAAATTACTCGAAGAATTAAACGAAGCATTATCTAAGTCTAATATTCCTGATTGGGAAATGGCAGATATTCGTTACATCATGGGTGGTTTGTATTATAAATTCACTGATTTTTTACAAGCTATTGAACATGTACGTTTTGCACTTTCGTATTTTCAAGAACATTTTTACGTTGAACGTATCGTGGAATGCCATTTAATAATTGGACTATCTTATAAGAGGCGCAAACGCTATACAGACGCGTTAAATTACTATGAGAAAGCGATAAAAATTGTTAGTGCTACGGATTTAAAAAACTATTATGGGATGCTCTACAATAATATGGGCGATATATATTCTCTCTTGGGAGAAAAAGAAAAAGCCTTAAAATACTTTATTGAGAGTTTCGACTACAAAGTTGAAATTAATAGTAAATTATTTAGTGTACTCTCGTTAATCGAAGTTTATTCAGACCATGATGACCGCGAAGGTGTAATCGTATGGTTGGAGAAAGGAGATCAATTAATAGAAGAGACAGAAGGGTTAGAAGTGTTTACACGTCATTTTGACATCTATAAGCATTATTATCGTGAATATAATCAAGAAAAACTGGTTGAGAGCTTAAAGCAAGCAGTGCAATATTTTGAAGCTTATGATGAATATTTATATACGAACAAATATGCTCTTTGGTTAGCTCGAGAGCTGCGTAAGAATGGTAAATATAAACTGTCTACAGAATACTATGAAAAAGCAATAACAATTATGTCGCTATGGGATTAATTAGTAACGCTTCCTTACGAGGCGTTTTTTTGTACGCAAAAAAAGAGACGCCCGAATCGTCTCTCAAGGGGTAGTGAAGTAATGGACGGTCCAATACGGTTCTTTTTGGAGTGCCTCGATTTCGACATGGCCGTTATGGACTTGTTGCAAGAGGTGGATGATATGCTTTTGCAAGTTCGAGTCATGGGAACCGCTGTGCAAAATCCCATCCTCATTCGCGATAATATAGAAGCCACCAAGACGGAGTGGAATATGCTTCCGCACTGTCGTCACCGCAGCTTGAAATTCGGTTTGTCCGCCTGCCAACGGAACGGTCACGTCGAAACGTCCCCATTGTTTAAAGTCACCTAGTTCTGAGAACGTCGGTGGGTCGCGATGGTCCATCGTCATGACCTCCAATCGTATCGATCTCTTCCTGTTTAGTATAGCGGTTTTTCGGGCGGTGGCGTAGGAGAATAATCACATAGGTCACCATCGCATTCCCGCTATGCGCTAATACTTGTCTTTTTCTAGATTATGTCAAAAAAACCTTCATAAAAGTGCAACTAGTTGAAAAAACACGACCGGGGTGGTCCCGGTCGCGCTCACTGATGGACGACTTCTTTTGAAGTCGGTAGTTCACAAATAAACGTGCTGCCTTCCCCGTAGACGGATTCGACATGCAGATGTCCGTCGTGGGCTTTCGCGATCTCTTTACAAATCGCAAGACCGAGGCCAGTCCCGCCGATTTTGCGGCGATCTGAGTTATCGACCCGATAGAATTTACCGAACAAGTTCGGTAACGCTGAGGACGGAATCCCGATCCCATTATCCCGGACTTTCATGACGACTTGGCCTTCAAGCCGCTCGAGCGAGACGAGGACGTTACCGCCATCCGGTGAATACTTGACGGCGTTACTCAGCAGATTGCCGAGCAATTGACGCATGCCCTCGAGGTCGGCCTCGATTGTGAAGTCTTGCGTCGAATCGGCATCGAGATGAATGTGGTGAGCGTCCGTCGTCTCTTGATAGAAACCGATGCTGTCACGGGCGAGTTCATATAAGTCGACCCGTCCCCATTCGAACGTCTGCTTTCCGGCCTCCATCTTTTGAAGGTCGAGGAAATCGCTGACGAGGAACGAGAGTCGTTTCGCCTCGTCATGAATCGTCTTCAAGTACAGCTCGCGACGGCTCTCTTTCAAGTCACGCTCGAGCATCAACTCCGTGAATCCGTAAATGGACGAGAGCGGGGTTCGCAATTCATGGGACACGGTCGAGACGAGCTCGGACTTCATCCGGTCGATTTCTGTCTCCGCCGTCACGTCACGTAAGACGAGCATCGTCCCGTGTAGCTTGCCGTCGCGATAGATGCTCTCGGCATACACTTGTAGGAAGCAGTCGCCTTGGTCAAGGGAGATTGAAAGTCCTTCTTCTGGTGGTTTGCGGTCGAAGACGTGCTCGACATAGCTGATGAAGTGGTCACGTTGGTCGACACGTTCGGCCAACTGTTCGATATCGATTTTGACGTCAGCTAATTCCTCATAGCCTTGATAATCAAATTGTAAGTCATCGAACATCCGGATGAAGGCGCGGTTTCCGACGACCGATTCTTCTTCATAGTTCAGGTAGAGAATCGCTTCGCGCACGGAATTGATCAATTGTGCCGTCTCTTTTCGGTCTTGTTGCATCTGACGGTACAGACGCATCCGCAACAACGAAATGGCGAGCTGGTTCGCGAAGGCGTTCAACTCTGACTTTTCACTCGCATCGAACTGTTCATCGTAACGTGCGAGGTACAAGCACCCGATCATCTTGTCGTCAGACGGGTCCATGACAGGGATGACCGTCTCATAAATATAGTACGGATACTCATGCAAATCATCGGCGACTTTCTTTGAAGTCGCAGCCGGCAACTTTGAAATCATCACTCGTTTCAATAGAAGCGACTTCGTCTTCAAACTTTCCTGCTGCTCTTCGGTCATCTCTTTTGGCACGACCGAACTGATTTCACCGTCTTTGACGAGGAGAAGCGCCCCGAACTCGGCCGAGGTCAACAGGACGATCTTTTCGATGACCGATGAGTAATCGAAGAGTGACTCTTTTGAAGCCAACACCTCAATCAGTTCGTTCCGATACTGTAGTTTCGTCTCGTTCTGCTTCGACGCCTGAAGCACATGTTCTAACTCTTCGTGTTTAGCGCGCAAGCGTTCATTTTGCGAAGCCATTCGATTAATCAGAGGCCGCCCAATCAATAAGATTGCGCTAATAAACATGACTAACCCGGCCATCCAAATCCAGCGCAGTGTCAAAAGCTCGCTAGGGGAAACGTTGTTGTCTCGGACAAACCATGCCCCGGTCGCTGTTAAGACGAGACTCATGATACATACTCCATAAAGGATGCTAAGAATTTGGCGACTGTTCAATTGTTCAATCCACTTGCCCATAATACGCTCTACTTCCTTCCTTATCCCAAAAACCATCTCCAAATCATTTATCTCTAACTCGAAATATACAAAAGGATTCCTTCCATGAAAACTGAACTGCTCATCCAATCTATACAAGAATCTCTGTCTTCTCGATTAACATTATCTAGAGCGATATACCCCGATTTTTAGAAAGCTACACATTCCGATGTGCTTTCGTTTGACAGGGACGGGGAGCGGGGACTAGCTTAAAAGAAGAAACTAATTTGAAATGAGGTGCCTTATGCTCTCTATCGACCCACTAGCCTTGACTGAACGAGATACGTATAAATTTTTAATCGGCAGCGTCATCCCCCGTCCCATCGCTTTCGTCACGACTCGGAACGGCGAGATTGTGAACGCGGCCCCGTTCAGCTATTTCAATATCGTCGCGTCACACCCACCGCTCGTCTCAGTCTCGATTCAGCGAAAAGACGGCGTGATGAAAGACACGGCGCGCAACGCGGTCGCGACCGAAGAGTTGGTCATCCATATCGTCGACGAGACGAACGTGAACCTCGTCAATGAGACGGCCGCGTCGCTCGGTCCGGACGAAAGTGAACTCGACTGCACGTCGTTCACCCTTGCATCGAGTGATGTCATCGCGACGCCAGGCGTGAACGAAGCGAAAATCAGAATGGAATGTGTCCTGCACCATCACGTCCCGATTGAACACGAGGGCGTGGTGACGGCCGACTTACTCGTTGCCCGCGTCGTCCGTTTTCATATCGACAACGCGTTATACGAAGCAGGGCGAATCGATGCGGCGAAATTGGCGCCGGTCAGCCGCTTAGCCGGAAACTTCTACGCCGAACTCGGCAAGACGTTCGAAATCGAACGTCCGAAATAAATGTTCCATGCGTCCGCCTCATGACGAGGTCGGGCGCCTTTTTTCGGGTAAAGAAAGAATAGCCGATTGGGGCGTTGTATTTCTTTCAATCCACTAGCCGGATGTGTCACAATAAAGTCAGAACATTCAATTATATTACTGTAGTGTACAAGAGAAAAAAGGGGAGTCGGCCATGTCCTATCGTCCAGCTGTTCAATCTATCATTCAAGCCATCGAAACGGTAATCGTCGGAAAAGAGGATGTCATCGCGAAAAGCCTGACGGCACTGCTCGCCGGGGGGCACGTCTTGTTAGAGGATGTCCCGGGCGTCGGGAAGACGATGCTCGTCCGTACGTTCAGCCGTGCCATCGACCTCGAGTTCAAACGTGTCCAGTTCACCCCGGACATGTTGCCTTCCGATTTGACGGGGATCTCGATGTATAACCAAAAGACAAAAGAGTTCGAGTATCGACCTGGGCCGCTCATGGGCAACATCGTCTTGGCCGATGAAATCAACCGGACGTCGCCGAAGACCCAGTCGGCGCTGCTTGAAGCGATGGCGGAGCGGAGTGTGACGGTGGACGGGGAAGTGAAGATTTTGCCATCTCCGTTTTTCGTCATGGCGACGCAAAATCCGATTGAGCATGAAGGGACGTATCCGCTCCCGGAAGCCCAGCTTGACCGGTTCCTGCTTAAAATCAAGATGGGATATCCGTCCTTCAATGAAGAGTTATCCCTTTTGACGCGCTTCGAAAAAACTGAACCGCTCGATGCCTTACAGAGCGTCGTCACGAAACAGGAAGTTGAGCAGATGCAACGGGAAGTGCGAAACGTTCACGTCTCGAGTGCCGTCAAACAGTATATCGTTCGGTTGGTCCATGAATCACGGAATGATCCGAACACGTACCTCGGTGGCAGTCCACGGGCGACGCTTGCGCTCATGAAGGCGTCTCAGGCATGGGCCTATATCCATGGCCGCGATTTCGTCTTACCCGACGACGTCAAAGCGCTCGCCTCGAGCGTCCTCGGACACCGGGTGTTGTTGACGGCCGAAGCCCGTTACAAAGGACGGACGGCCGAGCAACTCATTAAAGGATGGCTCGACGAGATGCCGGTCCCGATGGATCGTGAGGTTAAAGAAGGATGAAAAACTGGATGAAGCTGTTCCTCGTTTGGGCGGCGGCATTCGGCTTGTACGCGTTCGCGCGCATCGAAGGCAGCATCGTCGCCTCGACGCTCTGGTGGTCATTTCTCGTCCTGACCGTCTACTGGACGCTGTTCATGATTTATCCCGTCACCGCCGCGAACGTCTGGCGCCGTGTCACGACGAAACGTCTCGTCTCCGGACAAACGATGGACGTCGAGCTCCAAATCGAACGGAAATACCCGTTCCTCGTCGGCATCGTCACATTAGAAGAACAGCCGCCCGAGCGTTTGACGGATGAAACGGAACCGATCATCACCTCGGTCGACCGCTTCTTCCGCCGGAAAGAGACGGTCCATTATGAAATTGCCCACATCAAGCGCGGCATTCACGTGTTCGACCGGACGAAGTTGCACGTGCGAGACGTGTTCGGTTTGTTCGACCGGACCCGGACGCTCCGGCTCGAGACGGTCGTCGAAGTCTCTCCGGCCGAACTGCCGTTTGATTTGCCGCGTGACGAACACGTCGGCGGTCGCGGCGAACAGTATCGTCGGACGCGGACGTATACAGAAGTCGCGAACACGACGAGTGGGGTGCGCGAATACGCAGCGGGGGACCGCATCGGTCGCATCGATTGGAAGGCGTCCGCTAGGCGCGATAACTTGATGACGAAGACGTTCGACCAAGAGCAAGAGAAAAAACTATCCCTTGTTTTCGTCCCGTCCGCATCTGCCGGTCACGAAGAAGCGTTCGAACGCTCGCTGTCGCTCCTCGTCGGGGCGATCCGACAGCTCGAACGAAAGAACTTGCCGTTTGAACTTTATGTGATTGAAGAGCAAGTTCGCTTGTTCCACCTGCCGGACCAAAGCGCCGACGTTGGTCATTACTTGTTGACGGCGACGCCGGAAGCGGAAGGGCGTCTCGTCGAACGCGTAAAACGGAACTTGCCGCAGCAGTCCGGTAATCTCATCTTGATCAGCCCGTTCGAAACGAAATGGGTGCGCGAACTCATGCATGAGACACAAGGTAGCTACCACCTCTATACAGCAAACGAGGTGACGACATGACCGCATGGATCAAACGGATCGTTTACACGGCGCTCGCCGCCTATTTGTTGTCGTTTTGGGTCGAGCCGATTGTCGGTAGCACGACGTTCGACGTGACGTGGCCGTTCTACTTCTTATTACTCGTCCCGATGTTTGCGAGTCTTTTGCCTTGGTATGGCCTAATCGGAGTCGTCGTCTTTAATTTCTTGGCCGTGTTGTACGTCTATCACGGCAGTCTCTTCGATTGGTTCGGACTGTGGCTCGAAGATTTGAGCGGTGTGCTCAGCGGCGCGTTGCCGGAAGAGGCGATTTTCTTCTCGGCGATGGCGCTCATTGGGGTACTGTTCGCCATTCTCGTCGGACGGACGTATCCGAGTTATGGATTTGTCCTCGGGATGATCGTCTCGACGCTCGGCTTGATGGCCTACTTCGACACGTGGACGCTATATGATGGCGAAGGACAAATCGTTCTCGCGATTTTGGCGTCGCTCTTCCTCTTATTTGTTACGGATCTTGCGAAACGGCCGAGCAAATCGCTCGTCCGCTACGTGAGCATCACCTTGCTCGCCACCGTCATCTTGGCGCTCGCGAGTGTCTCGCCGACGCTTGACGGCGATTGGTCCGACCGCATCACGACAAGTTTCCAAAACGCCGTCAATGAAGGCCAGTCGGGCACAGGTCGTGTCGGATATGGTGTGAATGATGAACAACTCGGTGGTCCGTTCGAACAAGATGACGGCATCGTCTTCATCACACGCGGTGTCCCGGCCCGCTATTGGCGGATTGAGGCGAAAGAAATTTATACCGGCAAAGGCTGGGTGGAATCCCCCGTCCTCGATTCGAATTTCAATCGTGGGCAGCTCGTCGACCCGGACGTCGACACGACGCCGGAACAGGCGTTGCTTCGCTTCGACCGGCGCGAGACGTTCGTCCCGTATGGCGGAGAGTATCCGCAAGCAGTCGAGACCGAGAGCGGGACTGAGTTCCGTGTCGGAGATATCGAGCAACAATTCCCGAACGAGACGGTTCACATCCGACCTTCCGGAAAAATCGTGTTCGACAACGACAATCAGGCAACGCCGCGGACGATTCAGTTGCGTTATAGCGTCCCGTCGTTCACGGAAGATCAGCTCAATTTAAATGAACCGGTGACGACGTTGACGGATGAAGAACAACAAGCGTACCTCCAACTACCGGATTCGCTCCCAGACCGCGTCCGCGACTTGGCAACGGACATCACGGCCGACAGTGAGACGCCTTTCGAGCAAGCACAAGCCGTTCAAGCGTACTTCCGAAACGGTGCGTTCGAGTATAACACGGAAGACGTCGCCATTCCGGAAGGTGACACGGACTACGTCGATCAGTTCTTGTTCGATACGCAACTCGGATATTGCGACAACTTCTCGACATCGGCTGCTGTCTTGCTCCGGGCAAATGGCGTACCGACGCGCTGGGTGAAAGGCTTTACGATGGGTGATGCGCGTGGGGTGATTCAAGGGGAGACCGAGTATACGGTCCGGAACCGCCACGCCCACTCATGGATTGAATACTTTGTCGAAGGCGCGGGCTGGGTCCCGCTCGAAGCGACGATTAGCTTTTCGGACGCCAACTTGCTTCAAGTCGAGACGGAAACGGACGCGGGTTCGGACCCTGTCGCGAACGACCCGCAAGCCAACAACGAGAACGAACCGACGAACCGCCCGCAAGAAGATATCGCGATTGACGATGTCGCAACGGGCGAGCTTCCGGAAGAAGCACGTCGCATCCCGGTATGGGGCTGGGTACTGATCGTCTTCGCGGTTGCCTTACTCGTCTGGAACCGGAAAGCGGTCGAACGGGCTGTCATGGTCGAGTGGTGGATGCGCCGTCCACTTAGCGAGTCGTCACTCGTCGCGATGCAACGCTACTTGATGAAACGACTGCGAGCAGCGGGATTCAAGGTTGACGGTCGGACGCCGTCCGAACTTGCGAAGGAAGTCGACGCCTACTATGAATCCGAAGAAATGACTCGCTTGACTCGTTTGTTTGAACAGACGGTGTATGCGGATCAACCACCGAATTCGAAATATAAAGAATATTGGAAAATCATGATTCGCCGAATTATGAGTTGAAGTGACAAGGCGCATACAGTAAGATAGACGCATTAGTTAGATAATTGAACAATGCATTCCTTCGTATATACTCGTGAATTGGCGCGAGAGTCTCTACCGGACCACCGTAATGGACCGACTATGAAGGAGCACGTTTCGTATACAAAGAATTGGGCGTGCTTCTTCTTCGGTTTGATAAATCCGTGGGAGAGGCTCGTCCTTTTTTTGAGATGAAGGCAGAAAGGTGGAGGTTTTGTGAAGATGTTGGAACAAGAGATGATTTTGGTGCTCGACTTTGGAGGACAATACAACCAGCTCATCACGCGACGTGTGCGTGACCTTGGTGTATACAGTGAGCTTCATTCGCACAAGATGACCGTTGCAGAAATTCGTGAGCTCGCCCCGGCTGGGATTATCTTCTCAGGCGGACCGAACAGCGTTTATGCGGAAGGTGCATACCGTTGCGACCCGGAAATTTTCGAACTCGGTATCCCAATCTTCGGAATTTGCTACGGCATGCAGCTCATGACGCACCACTTTGGTGGACGTGTCGAGCGGGCGGCACACCGTGAATACGGAAAAGCGACACTCTTCTCGACACCGGAAGCCTCGGCACTCTATACAGGACTCCCGGTCGAGCATACCGTCTGGATGAGCCACGGCGACCTCGTCATGGAAGCGCCAGAAGGATTTGTCGTTGACGGGACGAACCCGTCTTGTCCGGTCGCTTCGATTAAGAACGACGAGTTGAAGATGTACGGCGTTCAATATCACCCGGAAGTCCGTCATTCGGAGCACGGGAATGAAATTTTGAAAAACTTCATTTACGAAGTGTGTGGTGCAAAAGGCGAATGGTCGATGGAGAACTTCATCGACATCGAAGTCGAGAAGATTCGTGAAATCGTCGGGAACAAGCAAGTGCTCTGTGCCTTGTCTGGAGGTGTCGACTCATCGGTCGTCGCGGCGCTCGTTCATCGTGCGATTGGCGATCAGTTGACATGTATGTTCGTCGACCACGGTCTGCTCCGTAAAAACGAAGCGGACAGTGTCATGAAGACGTTCGCGGACGGCTTTAACATGAAAGTCATTAAAATCGATGCGCGCGACCGCTTCATGGCGAAGCTCGCTGGTGTCTCTGACCCGGAACAAAAACGGAAAATCATCGGCAACGAGTTCATTTACGTGTTTGACGAAGAAGCGTCTAAGCTCGTCGATATGGACTTCCTTGCCCAAGGGACGCTATATACGGACATCATCGAGAGCGGAACAGACACGGCGCAGACGATCAAGTCGCACCATAACGTCGGTGGCCTTCCGGAAGACATGAACTTCACACTCATCGAGCCGCTCAACACGCTCTTTAAAGATGAAGTGCGTGAACTCGGTACTGAACTTGGCCTTCCAGACTACATCGTCTGGCGCCAACCGTTCCCAGGACCGGGTCTTGGGATTCGCGTCCTCGGTGAAATCACGGAAGAGAAGCTTGAAATCGTTCGCGAGTCAGACGCTATCCTTCGTGAAGAAGTGAAAAAGGCTGGACTCGAGCGTGACATCTGGCAGTATTTCACTGTCCTTACACCAATCCGTTCAGTCGGGGTCATGGGTGATGAGCGTACGTACGACTATGCGGTCGGCGTCCGTGCCGTCACGTCAATCGATGGGATGACATCGGACTGGGCACGTATTCCTTGGGACGTGCTCGAGAAAATTTCGGTCCGTATCGTCAATGAGGTCAGCCACGTGAACCGCGTGCTGTATGACATCACATCGAAGCCACCGGCAACGATCGAGTGGGAGTAATTAGTCTAAAACCGAACATTAAGGATTAATAAAACGTTAAAATCCGTTATTTGTGTTGACGTGCACGAATGACGCTGATACGATAGAAACGTTCTTATTATATCCGAACAATTCAAATTTAATTTGCCGTATAATGTCGGGAATATGGCCCGAGAGTCTCTACGAAATCACCTTAAATGATTTCACTACGGCGAGACATAGATGGGGGACGTCTGTCCCTGTATGTTTCGCGTGGGGTCCTCGGTCATTTGCCGGGGACCTTTTCTCGTTTACGGCGAGCCAAGGAGGAAAACCAATGAGCACACAGCTCAAGCAAGAACCAACGCAACAACCAGAAAGCCGGATTGAACGCTTCTTCCAGTTAAATGAACTGGGAACGAACGTAAAAACGGAGTTCGTCGCAGGATTTACGACATTCCTCGCCATGGCGTACATTTTGTTCGTCAACCCGAACATCCTCGGGGCAGCGGGAATGGATACCGGTGCCATCTTTGTTGCAACCGGCCTTGTCGCCTTAGTCGGATCTGTGACGATGGGCCTCTTCGCGAACTACCCAATCGCCATCGCACCGGGCATGGGGCTCAACGCCTTCTTCGCCTACAGTGTCGTGATCGGCATGGGGATCCCGTGGCAGACGGCTCTCTCGGGTGTCCTCGTCTCAGGACTCTTCTTCATCGTCTTGACGCTTTCAGGCATTCGCGAAACGATTGTCAATGCGATTCCCGCCCCGCTCAAAATGGCGGTCGCGGCCGGTATCGGTTTCTTCATCGCTTTCATCGGACTTAAGAACGCAGGAATCGTCGTCTCAAATGAAGCGACAGTCGTCGGACTCGGTGCACTCGGCACAGGGACGACACTCTTGGCTGTGTTTGGTCTTGTGGTCACGGCACTTTTAATGGTTCGTAACATTAAAGGCGGGATTTTCATCGGGATGCTCTTGACGGCGATCGTTGGGATGATCTTCAACCTCGTTCCGACACCGACGGCCATTTCGGACGTCGTCTCGATGCCACCGAGCATGTCTTCGACGTTCGGCCAAGCGTTCATCAACCTTGGTGAAATCTTCACGATTCAAATGCTCGTCGTCATCTTGACGTTCTTCTTCATCGACTTCTTCGATACGGCTGGTACGCTCGTTGCAGTCGCACGCCAAGCGGGAATCATGAAAGATAACAAAGTTCCGCGTGCGAGCAAAGCGCTCATGGCGGATTCGACAGCGACGGTGGCGGGTGCAATCTTCGGTACGTCGACAGCGACGTCTTACGTCGAGTCATCGGCTGGTGTTGCGGCTGGTGGTCGCTCAGGTCTTACGGCAATCTTTGCAGGGCTCTTCTTCGGTCTCGCACTCTTCTTCTCGCCATTACTTGCAGTCGTAACGGCGCCGGTCACGGCACCAGCGCTCATTATCGTGGGTGTGTTGATGGCTTCTGCTTTACTCGACATCGATTGGAAGAAGCTCGAGATCGCCATCCCAGCCTTTATGACAATCTTGATGATGCCACTCACGTCTTCGATCGCGACGGGAATTGGTCTTGGATTTATCCTCTATCCACTCATGATGATGGCGAAGGGCAAAACACGGGAGATTCATCCAATCATGTACGGGATGCTCGTCATCTTCCTTGCTTACTTTATGTTCTTGCCGCACGCATAAACGCCATAGGAAAAAGCGACTCATTGCGAGTCGCTTTTTTTGTAGGCTGTATTTTCAGGGAGGAAAGGATCATACATGGTCATCGCATGATTTTCGGTAATGAATTCGTTTCGAAGCAACGTACCATCAAGCGTGAGAACCTCACGGAAAATTTGATTGTGACGAACGGTTCCGCCCCACCATTCTTTCGTGAAATGGTGGTTTTCTTCATAGATCTTGTAGGAGACAACGGCCGGGGTGGCAGAACGCCATTCCCCGACGAGACCATCTCCTTCTATATTATAGAAGTAACTGATACGCTTGTTCGGTTTGGTTTGTGATTTGTAAGTCGAGGTAGTTATAGGAACAAGTCGCTCCGCTGCCGAAAGGTTGGTCACGTCTTGAATCGGGGAACACGTCATAGCTATGGCGATAACGTTCGGTTACGGTGAGTGGACTGTGAAGCGTGATCCAATATATCAAGTTGGACAATTGACAAAGACCACCGCCGATTCCACTTGTCACTTTGCCGTAGTGGAGAATCATCCCTTCTACATAACCTTTTCGTTTTGTGGGTCGCCCGATTGCTTTCCAGTAGGAAAAGACGTCTTTTGGTTCGATGATGAGGCCGTTTAATCGCTGGATTGCGATTTTGAGATTTTGAACTTTGTTCTGTTGCATCTCTATGTCTACATCGCGCAATTTACGATAGAGCGGCGTGCGATGTTTGTGAATCAAATAAGGAAGAGGGTTGTTCATCTGTTTTGATGCATATTTTCTGCCGTCGAACAGCCATGTAAGCCGGCGTTGGATTGTGTACACTTGGGTGCCGGCGAAGATGCGCAAGGCCGAACGTTGTTTCGGTCGTAGCTGTTGCATAAAGAGTTCACCTTTCGTCATAGAAATTGATTATAAATGATGTATTCGATAAGAGGGAATTATTTCCTCTTCGTTCTCTAAGGAGAGTTTTGAAAGGTCGAAATCTGAGGCGAAAAACTTTTTAAAGTTTTTTTAGAATAATGCTTGCCAGATTGAACAAGTAGATGCTATAGTTATCTCTGTTGCCAGCGACGCTCACACAAACGTGAGAAAAGTTGTTGACAGTTAAAAGTGATAAATGTTATTATCATTTAGTCGCCAAGAGCGGCAGACGAA
>NZ_JNAA01000048.1:0-44349 GCF_000696055.1 Exiguobacterium sp. AB2 | reverse complement strand
ATGCGCGACCGGGTCTCTTTTTTATTCGACGTTCGCGATGGCGCGATGAATCCGGTCCGCTGATTCGTTGAACTGTTGCTGTTCCGCATCAGTCAAATCGATTTCGATGATTTGGCGAATCCCGGTCCGGTCGATTAAAGCCGGTACTCCGATGTGAAGGCCGGATACCCCATATTCCCCGTCAAGGTGCGCCCCGATCGTGACGACCGAATTCTCGTTGCGGACGATGGCCCGGACGATCCGGAGCAGCCCAAGCCCAATCGCGTAATAGGCTGCACTCTTATATTCGATGATTTGGTTGGCCGCGTCACGGACGCGTTGATAAATATCATCCAAATCCGCTTGGCTGTACTGATTGTTTTCCTCTAGGAGTTGCCCAATCGACTTCCCGTAAATCCGCGCGTTATTCCAAGCGACGAAGCCCCCGGCTCCGTGCTCGCCCATATAATAAACGTGACAGTTACGCGGTGACAAGTCGAAGTACTCCCCGACCTTATAGCGCAGTCGCGCCGTGTCGAGCACCGTACCTGAGCCGATGACGCGACGTTTCGGTAGCCCGGACGCCTTCCAGGCGACGTGGGCCATGACGTTCACGGGGTTCGTCGCGACGACGAGGATGCCGTCAAATCCGCTCGCCATCACTTGGTTCGTGACGTCTCGGACGACCGTCGCATTTTGTTCGGCGAGGTCCATCTGCGTCTGACCGAGCTTCTGCGCGGCTCCGGCCGTGATGACGACGATGTCCGCATCCCGACAGTCCGAATAATCCCCCGCCCAAATCCGGACCGGACTCGGGGCGAACGAGATGCCGTGGTTTAGGTCCATCGCTTCCCCTTCGGCTTTGGCGTGATTCGAGTCGATTAAGACGAGCTCCTCACATAGCGCCGCCGTAGACAGTTGATAGGCGAAACTGATACCGACCCAGCCGGCGCCGACGACGGCGATGCGGGTGATGTCTTTTGGATCAATCGTTTCCATATACATAACCTCCCTAAACACTTGCTCTCTTTTAGTATACCCGACTCACACGTGTTTCACGACAAAAATCCAAAAGATGAGGATGTCAGCTGATTCCTCGCTTCGCTAACTCTTCAACTATCTCTCAAAAATTCCTGTATCCCTAACATATCCATACACTTGAATGATCTCTCCGTTTTGGATGAATGGGATTCGCTCTTTCTTTAAGATGTCTATAAGTTCATCGGTCATATCATATACGTCTGGGTCAATGAGGACACCTTTATAGAGCAACACCTTTGTACGCAATCGAATCCATTCAATCGACCGTAAAGAAGATTCCACCCAAACATCATCCCAATCTAAATTTTCGAATTGAGACAATTCGCCGCTTGGAAACAACGTATCTTCATCTAAGTATTTGATTTGATACGGCGGTAAATACGGTAACGTCGTGCTCACTGTATGAACGAGGCGCTTCCATCTCGTCTCATTCATCACCGATGTCAATTGCCGCTCCTCGATTATTTGTAATTCTTTTTGTCGATCCACCCCGGTTCATCCCTTCTTACATAATAATCTCTAAGCGCTTGATTTCCCGCAACACGTCTTCTCGATTGTGTTTTTGCTTCATCCACTTGGGCAAACGACTCTCGATACTGCTGTTTTCCCCGTCACTCGTCCGAATATCCGCTTCCACGTACGCTCTCATATAAGCAAGATGGTCTCGGTTGTAAGCCCAAAGGACGTGACCACAGCAATTTGTCTGCAAATAAAGCGGTAACCGAAAGAAAAGATCGAACGCGCCCCCACCCATCCTGAATCCTATACCCGTGTATGTGCGCACAAGCCCGCAAACTAGACAACTGAGACGTAACGTCTCCTTCATCACAATGTCTGCACGTTGTTCACATTGCGGACACCGCACATGAATGTCGTGCATGAATGCCACTAACGTTTTGGTCTCTAACTGAAATCGCTTCATTGGACTCGCACCCCCTTGTTTGATTATACAAAAAACCAACGAAGTGCAGCTTCGTCGGTTTTCGTCATTCGTACCTCATATTTTACTGAGCATGATTAATTTCCGCTCTTATTGTTCTTCTGTAGAACCTTCAACCCTGTCCCCATGTCCGATGCCAAAACATAGTTACGGTCGACATAAACGCCCCAAATGTTCGCGTCAGCAGGCACGTATTTTCCGATCTGCACCGGCTTGCTCGGGTTTGAGATGTCTACTGCACGGACGCCGCCTGCATAGTGAGACAAGTACAACGTGTTTCCAAGTACTTTCGGATCGTGTACCGTCTTCCCAAACGTCACTTGCTCAGCCGGATTCTCCGAAATATCTTCTGTCAAATCGGTTTTGAATTCGCTCAATAGTTTCGGGTTTGTTTTATCTTTGATGTCAAAAATTCGTGTGTAACCATAAGACTGTTCATAGCCCGGCTTGACTGGAACATACACTTCTCTCGTTTCGATGAGGACCGTGCCGCCTTTTGCAAGTGCAGCCGAGTGGGCTGAACCTTGTTGGTTCGATGCGAAAGCCGTCCGCCCTTCGTATTTCACGTTTTCTGGATTTGAAATGTCCAAAATGATGGTCCCGAGATCCCAGAACGAAAGGTAAGCGGTTTTCCCGTTCTCGTCTGCATACGCGCTATGGTTGAACACCGGTCGTGTCTTTCCGTCCGGCGCTTTCCAATTGTAGCCGTCAAAGCTACCGTCAACTTCCGCTAAAGTACGTGGGTCGAACTCATACAATTTCTTTGGTTCAGCTGGGTTTGTGACATCCACGAGTTGGAAGTCTTTCTCTTTCCCATGAGAATAATAATCGGCGTAAGGGCTTGAGGCCAAGACCAATACCCGATCCCCTTGCGTCGTCAAGTAGAGCTCATGTGTCCCTCTCGTTTTCTTCGTGACTTCATAGAAACCTAACTTCTTCGGCTCATATGGATTCGTCACATCGTATAAGAGGAAGCCCCCTTTAGAGTTCGGATCTTTCGAATTTAATTGCTGTACCGATACGACGGCCAAGTCCCCTTTAAACGACTTCGTGTTGACCGTTTTGACGATGACTTTTTCTTGCCACGTACCCGGGATGTCTTGGTCGGCGAACACGGCCACTTCTTTCGGGTTCGACGGATCTTTTAAGTCGAACACGCGAACGCCACCGTTCCCACCCCCGGCAGTATGCGTCCCCGTGTAAGCGAATCCTTTATGCGCATAGACGTCGGCCGTGCTGTTTTTCACCCCTTCTCGAATCTCTTTTAACGGCACAGATGCCGTCTCGTGCAGAAATTTGACGTTCTTGCTTCCTTCGGTCACAGTGACCGAACTGATTTCATCCGCGTTCCGCTCTCCTTTCTCGATATTGATGTCGCCTAGCTCATCATGCGCATATGTAACCGGTAATGCCGACGAGACGGTCAATCCTGTGACGAGCGCTGCACTTAACAAAAACTTTCCTTTCAAAATAAACTCCCCCTTAGGTTTTTTTGATAGAAACTCTGTTAGAGGCAGAATGCAAAAAAAATCCTTCTGAACTCATAGACGAGACAGAAGGATTCCGAAAAATTCCGATTTCCTCTCATCTCTCAGCGTTAGCTGTTAGATTTAGCACCGTTTCCGTACTGGCGATTCAGTACGGATGGTTGCCGGGCTTCATAGGGCTAATTCCCTCCACCTGCTCTTAATAAGAGTATTCATATCAAATTACTTTGTATTATCACAATTATCACACAACTTGTCAATATAAATTCTAAAAAAAACCAAATATTCCTGTTCCATGCATGCAATATAGTCTTTTCCCAAAGAATAGCGACAAATAAAAAAGGATTGTGTGAAGACTTGAAAGAAATCAAGCCTCCACATAACCCTTATCTGATCTACTTATCCAATCGACCCTTCCATCTCGAACTTGATGAGACGGTTCATTTCGACAGCATATTCCATCGGCAATTCTTTCGTGAACGGCTCGATGAAGCCCATGACGATCATTTCCGTCGCTTCTTCTTCCGAGATCCCACGGCTCATAAGGTAGAAGAGTTGCTCTTCTGACACTTTTGAGACTTTCGCTTCGTGCTCGAGTGACACCTGGTCGTTCAAGATCTCGTTATACGGGATCGTGTCTGACGTCGACTGGTTGTCCATGATGAGCGTGTCACACTCGATGTTCGAGCGGGCACCTTTCGCCTTACGTCCGAAATGGACGATTCCGCGATACGAGACTTTTCCGCCTTGTTTCGAGATCGACTTCGAGACGATGGACGACGACGTATTCGGTGCGAGGTGAATCATCTTCGCGCCGGCGTCTTGGTGTTGGCCTTTACCACCGAGGGCGATCGAGAGCGTCATCCCACGTGAACCTTCACCTTTTAGAATGACGGCCGGGTATTTCATCGTCAATTTCGAACCGATGTTGCCATCAATCCATTCCATTGACGCGCCCGCTTCACAGATGGCACGCTTCGTGACCAAGTTGTAGACGTTGTTCGCCCAGTTTTGGATCGTCGTATAGCGGCAGTATGCGTCTTTGTTGACGAAGATCTCAACGACCGCCGAGTGGAGCGAGTTCGTCGTGTAGACAGGTGCCGTACATCCTTCGACGTAATGAACCGATGCGCCTTCGTCGACGATGATGAGCGTCCGCTCGAACTGCCCCATGTTTTCCGAGTTGATGCGGAAATACGCTTGGAGCGGTTGCTCGAGTTTCACGCCTTTTGGTACGTAGATGAACGAGCCACCAGACCAGACGGCCGAGTTGAGCGCGGCGAACTTGTTGTCCGTCGGCGGAATCAACTTGCCGAAGTACTCACGGAAAAGTGCTTCGTCTTCTTTGAGCGCCGTGTCTGTATCTTTAAAGATGACACCTTTCGCTTCAAAGTCTTCTTGCATGCTGTGGTAGACGACCTCTGACTCGTACTGAGCCGAGACACCTGCCAAATATTTTTGCTCTGCTTCTGGAATCCCGAGCTTATCAAACGTCGTCTTGATTTCTTCCGGTACCTCGTCCCACGAACGTTCCGTCTTCTCAGACGGTTTGACGTAGTACGTGATCTCATCGAAATCAAGTGCAGACAAGTCGCCGCCCCATGTCGGCATCGGCATCTTGCGGAACTGCTCGAGTGATTTCAAACGGAACTCGAGCATCCAAGCCGGTTCTTCTTTCATGTTCGAGATCGTCTCTACGATTTCATTCGTCAAGCCGCGGCCTGAACGGAAAATCGAGATGTCTCGGTCATGGAAGCCATATTTATAATCGCCAATGTCAGGCATGTTTTTTGCCATATCGGTCTCCTCCTTCTACTTACGCTTCCTCGTCGACTCCCTTTTCAAACGCTTTCCACGCGAGCGTGGCGCACTTGATGCGAGCCGGAAACTTTGAGACGCCAGACAACGCTTCAATGTCGCCTAGGTCGAACGTTTCTGTATCATAGTCTTTCCCTTGGACCATCTGTGAAAAGATGTCTGCCAATTGAAGTGCCTCGTCTACAGATTTCCCCTTCACGATTTGAGTCATCATCGACGCGGAGGCGAGACTGATCGAGCAGCCTTCCCCTTCGAACTTGGCGTCTTTCACGATTCCGTCTTCGACTTGAAGCTGGAGCCGGAGTGAATCCCCACATGTCGGGTTGTTCAAGTCCACCGTCACGCCATCTTCGATGACGCCACGGTTCCTTGGGTTTTTATAGTGATCCATGATGACCTGTCGGTACAACATGTCAAGATTGTTAAAACTCATAGTTGAAATACTCCTTCGTTTGACGAAGTCCTTCAATGAAACGGTCGACTTCTTCTTTCGTGTTGTACAAGTAGAAGCTCGCCCGGGCCGTCGAGGATTGCTTTAAAAGGCGCATGAGCGGCTGGGCACAGTGGTGACCGGCCCGGACCGCGATCCCTTGCATATCGAGGACGGTCGCGAGGTCGTGAGCGTGCACGTCACCTAGGTTGAACGTGACGAGCCCGACCCGTTCCTCCGGTCCGTAAATCTCGATACCTTCAATCGTCTTCATCTGCTCAATCGCGTACGATGCGAGCGCCCGCTCGTGTGCCTCGATGTTTTCGAGACCGAGGTCTTCTAAGAAGTCGATGGCAGCGGCGAGCCCGACGGCACCAGCGATAATCGGTGTACCCGCCTCGAAACGATACGGGATATCTTTCCACGTCGACTCATATAAATCGACGTAATCGATCATCTCGCCGCCGAACTCGACCGGCTCCATCTGTTTAAGGAGCGCTTTCTTCCCATATAAGACGCCAATCCCGGTCGGACCGAGCATCTTATGACCGGAGAAGGCGAGGAAGTCACAGTCGAGCGCTTGCACGTCGAGCCTCCGGTGTGGTGCGCTCTGCGCCGCATCGACGACCATGACTGCACCTTTATCGTGGGCAAGTTTCGCAATCTCTTGAATCGGGTTGATTGTCCCGAGCACATTCGAGACGTGACTCATGGCGACGATTTTCGTCCGGTCCGATAAAACGGCACGAACCGCGTCGAGCGTCACCCGACCGTCCGGCGTCAATTCGACGTAACGGAGCGTCGCCCCTTTCCGTTTCGCGAGCTGTTGCCACGGAATGAGGTTGGCGTGATGCTCCATCGGTGTGAGGACGATTTCGTCCCCTTCACCGACGTTCGCATCCCCGTAACTCGATGCGACGAGGTTAAGTGCCGTCGTCGTCCCGCGCGTGAAGATGATTTCTTCGGCGACTGCTGCATTAATGAAGGCGCGAACACGTTCGCGTGCGCCTTCATACGCATCCGTCGCTTGTGTCCCGAGCGTATGGACGCCACGGTGCACGTTTGAATGGTTACGCTTGTAATACTCCTCGATCGCCTCGATGACAGCCAGCGGTTTTTGCGAGCTTGCCGCACTGTCGAGATAGACGAGCGGGTGACCGTTGATTTCCTGATGTAAAATCGGGAATTGGTTACGAATCGAGGCATCAATCATGTTAGCGCACTTTCCCTTCGATGACTTCACGGAGACGATCTTTGACCGACTCGATCGCGAGTTGCTCGACGACCGGGTTCAAGAATCCGTGAATGATGAGACGTTCCGCTTCTTGACGTGACAAACCACGGCTCATCAAGTAGTAAAGTTGAATGTCGTCGACACGACCGACTGACGCGGCGTGACCGGCCATGACATCATCTTCATCGATGAGAAGGATCGGGTTCGCATCGCCGCGTGCCTTTTCAGAGAGCATCAAGACGCGCTCCGTTTGGACACCGTTCGACTTCGAGGCCCCGTGGTGAATCATCGACGTTCCGCTGAAGATGGCTGTCGCCGAATCTTTTTGGACGCCGTGAATCAAGATGAATCCTTCTGACGACTTACCGAAATGGTCCGTCCGGATGTTGAAGTTTTGTTTCTGTGCGCCACGACCGATCGTGACAGCTTTCGTATCCGAGAACGTGTTGTCGCCGACGAGGTGTGTCTTCGTCTCCACGACCGAGTTCCCATCGTTCATGTGACCGAGGGCCCACTCGAGACGAGCGTTCTCGTACACGACACCGCGACGGTTCATGAACGTGAGCGCTGACTCAGCGAGTTGATCGACGCCACCGAAGACGACTTTCGCATTCGCCGCAGCGAACACTTCCGTCACGGCGTTGACCGTGTGCGGCTCGTTCGTGTTCGAAAGGAAGCTCTCGATGAACGTCACTTCACTGCCTTCATCTGCCACGACGATCGTGTGGTGATAGAGGGCACCGTTCGCTTGTTCCATCGTGAAGATGGCTTGAAGCGGGTCTTTCACTTGTACGTTTTTCGGGACGTATAAGAATGCGCCGCCGTTCGTCAAGGCCGCGTTCAAAGCTGACAAGCGCTCTTCGTCGACACGGACGCCTTCGGTCATGAAATATTTCTCGACGAGGTCCGGATGTTGGTCCATCGCCTCTTTGATTCCCATGAACAAGACGCCTTCTGGCACTTGGAGTTCGTTATAGACGACATGACCGTTGCGTTCAACGAGCACGTTCGTACGATGGTCTCCTAACAGTGCCTCGATTTCAGGCGTGAGTCCGTCGAGTTTCGTTAGCTCCACGTCGCCGCTTGTGAAATCCCATTTCTCAATCTTAATCTTTTCAACTTTCGGCAAAGCGAGAGTCGGCGCGAGTTCTGCTGCTTCTTTACGACGGTTGACCATCCAAGCAGGTCCTCCGAGCGCCTCTGCACGTGCCGACAATGCTTGCGCATCCAATTCAAATTGTACGGTCATCGTACAGCCTCCTTACGCTTCTGTGTCTACTGTCATTCCAAGATCTTGTTTAACCCAGTCGTAACCTTCTGCCTCGAGTCGCTGTGCGAGCTCTTTGCCGCCAGACATAACGATTTTCCCATCCATCATGATGTGGACGAAGTCTGGCTCGATGTAGTTGAGGAGACGCTGATAGTGCGTGATGATTAAGCAGCCGAACTCTTCTGAACGCATCTCGTTGACGCCCGTTGCGACGACTTTGAGTGCATCGATATCAAGACCTGAGTCAATCTCGTCAAGAATCGCGATGTTCGGTTTGATCATCATCATTTGAAGAATCTCGTTACGTTTCTTTTCTCCACCTGAGAAACCTTCGTTCAAATAGCGGTGTGCCATTTCTGAAGGGATTTCTAGAACGTCCATCTTCGCGTCGAGTTCACGGATGAACTTCATGAGCGAGATTTCTTGGCCTTCTTCACGACGCGAGTTGATCGCTGAACGCAAGAAGTCTGCATTTGTGACACCGCTGATTTCAGCAGGGTACTGCATGGCGAGGAACATACCCGCCTGTGCACGCTCGTCGACTTCCATCTCGAGCACGTCTTCGCCGTTCAAATCGACGCTTCCGCCTGTTACTTCATACAATGGGTGGCCCATAAGTGCAGATGCGAGTGTTGATTTACCCGTTCCGTTTGGACCCATGATGGCGTGAATCTCGCCACCTTTAATTTCAAGATTAAGACCTTTGACAATCTCTTTTCCTTCGATTGAGACGCGGAGGTCATCAATTTTCATGTGTGGTACGTTAGACATTCGGATACCCCTTCCGTTTTTCTCGCCATTTGTGGCGTAGATTAGATATATTCTAATCTTAATCTAGGCAATTTTTTATTTCAAGCGACTCACCTTATTCTTCATTCTCAATAAAAACATAAATATTGAGAATGGGAATATAGAGAAATCAAGATATTATCCAACTTTTTCCTCGATGAGCGCCAATGTTGCTTTCCGCTCCGTGAACGCCCCCATAAAGAAGAACGCCCCGCACGCCGTGACAACGGCCAAACTCCCAAATACAGGCAAGGCCGCATTGTTAAATCCGTCGAGCAACAGTCCGCCGATAATCGGCCCGACCGATTGCCCGAGCGCCGTCAGTCCCATCGCCCCAAAATACGTCCCCCGTAAATGTTCCGGCGCCAGTTCGTCGGTCAAGACGTCCGTCATCGTGAACATGAGCACTTCCCCGACCGTGAAGATGACCATGGCGACGAAGAGCACCCACACTTCCGAAGCGAAGCCGATGAGAAGGAGACCGATCGACAGCGTGGCCACCCCAAAGAAGAGCGATTTGATTGGCGACACGCGAATGCCGAACCGCATAATCGGATACTGCACGATGAGCACCGTGATCGCATTCACCGTCAACAAGTACGCGAACAGCCGCGAGCCGTCGCTGAATCCGTCATGGAACGCGATGAACTGCGGTAGCGTCGAGTTGAATTGACTGTAACCGATGATGGCGAAAATCATCCCGATGATGACGTAACGAAACGTCTTGTCCGCCCGTAACACCCGGAACGTCTCCGTCAGCCTTGGTCGTGCTTTCGACGCGTCACTCTCTTCAAACGGATACTTCCGGAACAGCGACGTGATGATGAGGCCATAGAGGACGTACACAGCGGTCACGACGAAGAACGCGCTCTTCGCCCCGGTGAGCGACAAGACGACCGCAAGCAGCGGACCGATCGCCGCGGCGATGTTGATTAAAAAATAGCGGACGTTATAGACGATGACACGTTGCTCGGGCTTCGTCGTATCGCTGATGAGCGCGCGAGACGCCGGCTCTAAAAAGGAACGGGACACGCCCATGAGCACGGAAAATATGTAAAACCAAACGAGTTCCGTCGCGAGCGCGAAACCGGTGAACGTGAGCGCATTCAAGCCGATGCCGATCAGCATGAGCTGCTTCCGTCCGTGACGGTCCGAGAGCGTCCCCCCGAAGAAGCTCATGAACAATCCCGAAATGGCCGAGACGGCGAACACCGTTCCGATGACGCTCGCCGAGAAACCGAGCGTCGCGAGATAAATCGCAAAAAATGGCATAACGAAAAACGTCGACAGCCGGGCAAAGAACGTACCGAACAAGACGCCTAGCGTCAGCGGATGAATCTGTCTCATGTTCATCCGACCCCCCCCTTTTCCTACATATAAATAGTGTACTTCTCTTTGTGAAAGAACACCACGCCAAACAAAAAAGGCCCAGGATATCCCGAGCCTCGTGTCATTATTGGTTGACCGGTACGACGGCACCTTTGTATTCCTCTAAGATCCACTGTTGTGTCTCTTCTGATGTGAGGACTTCAAGGAGTGCTTTGACGCGCTCGTCATTCTCGTCGCCTTCACGTGTGACGATCAAGTTGACGTACGGTGAGTCTTCGCCTTCGAGTGCGATGGCGTCTTCGAGCGGGTTGAGACCGGCGTCGATTGCGTAGTTCGTGTTGATGAGAACGGCGTCGCCTTCCCCGTTGTTGTACGCTTGCGGAAGAAGAGCCGCTTCAACGTTCGTCTTGAACGTCAAGTTTTTCGGGTTGTCGACGATATCAGCGACTGTCGCGTCGACCGTCTTGCCTTCAGCGAGCGTGAGCAAGCCTTCTGATTGGAGCATCGTGAGGATACGGCCATGGTCTGCAACCGATGAGCTCATGATGATTTCCGCGCCATCTGGAAGCTCATCGAGTGAGGCGTAGTCTTGTGAGTAGACACCGATCGGCTCGATGTGGACGCCACCGGCTGATGCGAATTTATAGTCTTTGTTTTCAGCCATTTGTGACTCGAGGTATGGCTCGTGTTGGAAGTAGTTCGCGTCAAGCTCTCCGTCCGCAAGTGTACGGTTCGGGAGGACGTAGTCTTGGAACTTCGTGATTTCAAGCTTGTAGCCTTTTGCTTCATATTCATCTTTGACGTGCTCCAAAATCTCTGCGTGTGGCACGTTCGATGCGCCGATGACGAGCGTCTTGTCGTCACCTGCGCCTGATTCTGAATCCCCGCCGCAAGCCGCGAGAATGGTGAGTGCTGATGCTGCCGTTAAACCGAGTACTGTTTTCCATGATTTCATGTGTGAACCCTCCAAATGTTTTTTATTTGATTAAGCAGAGCGCTTATCGATTCTTGTGACAAGTCGGTCTCCGATGAATTGAATCACGAAGACGATGACTAAGATGAGGACGGTCGCGACGAACGTCACGTCGTTCCGCGAACGCTGGAACCCGTCAAGGAACGCCAAGTTACCGAGACCACCGCCACCGACGACGCCCGCCATCGCCGTATAACCGACGATCGCGACGAGTGTGACCGTGATTCCCGACACGATGGCCGGGA
Source organism: Exiguobacterium sp. AB2 (assembly GCF_000696055.1). Taxonomy (NCBI): domain Bacteria; kingdom Bacillati; phylum Bacillota; class Bacilli; order Caryophanales; genus Exiguobacterium; species Exiguobacterium sp. AB2. The sequence continues at coordinate 32,814 of NZ_JNAA01000048.1, read as the reverse complement.
GCGCCTCTGGGAACAAGACTTTATAGATGATTTGCCATTTCGTTGCTCCCATCGACTCGGCCGCCTCGATGACACCGCGGTCAATCTCACGAAGTGCGAGCTCGACCATCCGTGCATAGAACGGGGCCGCCCCGATGATGAGCGCCGGAAGTGCCGCCGTCGAACCGAGGATCGTGCCGACGACGACCTTCGTGAACGGGATGAGCAAGATAATCAAAATAATGAACGGGATTGAACGGAACACGTTGACGAACGCACTGACGACGGTGTAAATCGTCCGATTCTTCATCATGAGCGGTTCGTTCGTCACATAAAGAATGATCCCGAGTGCGAGACCGAAGGCGAACGTTGCGCCACCGGCGACGAGCGTCATATAAATCGTCTGCCACGTCTCCTCGAGCATGATCTCCCAGTCTACGTTAGGAAACATCGCTTTCCACCTCCACTTCCACTGCCTGCGATCGGATTGAGGCGATGGCCCGCTCGACTTCAGCCGGCTCTCCGATCAGTTGAATGAATAGCGTCCCGAGCGCGCCGACTTGCGACTGCGTCACGTTCCCGCCGATGATGTTGAAGCCGATTTCGTGTGTCTTCAAAATATTCGAGAGAATCGGTTGTTCGGCCGTCTCGTTCAAGAACTTGAGCTTGACGATTTGACCGCTCGGATAGCGCGCCTTCAAGTGTTCGAACGTGAGCGACATGTCGTCGACCGCGCCGATCTGCTTGACGAACTCTTTCGTGATCGGTTGTTCCGGATGTTGGAACACGTCCGCGACTTGCCCAATCTCGACGACTCGGCCTGCTTCCATGACCGCGACGCGATGGCAAATCTTTTGGATGACGTGCATCTCGTGCGTGATGAGGACGATCGTCAAGCCGAGCTTTTTATTGATGTCGACGAGCAACTCGAGAATCGAGTCGGTCGTCTTCGGGTCGAGCGCGCTCGTCGCTTCATCGCAGAGGAGCACTTCTGGATTCGTAGCGAGCGCACGGGCAATCCCGACTCGCTGCTTTTGACCACCCGATAACTGTGACGGGTAGCTGTCCTCACGTCCGGTAAGCCCGACGAGTTCGACAAGTTCTTGGACGCGGCGCTTGCGCTCGCTCGCCGGTACGCCGATGAGTTCGAGCGGGAAGCTGATGTTTTCAGCAACCGTGCGTGACCAGAGTAGATTGAAGTGTTGGAACACCATCGAGACGTTTTTGCGGACCCCGCGTAACTCTTTCGGGCTCAGCTTCGTCAGTTCGCTCCCCGCCACCTCGATCGTGCCGCTCGACGGTGACTCGAGCCGGTTGAGGAGTCGAATGAGTGTCGACTTCCCTGCCCCTGAGTATCCGATTATTCCAAAAATTTCGCCGCTTTCGATTGTAAGCGACACATCATCGACCGCCTGGACTCGACCGTTTTTCGTGTCGAACCATTTGGCCACATTGCGTAGTTGAATCAATCCCTTTCCCTCCTGACAACAAAAAAAGTACGCACGTTTGAGCAAACGTGCGTACTTTATCGGTACGGACAACGATTGCTCTCATCTTCCAAGGTATACACCTTGCTGGAATTAGCACCATTTCGGATTGCTCCGCGGTTGCTGGGCGTCATAGGGCCAGTCCCTCAGCCTCTCTTGATAAGAGTGTTGTATATTCGATTAGCCTTATCATAGCGACATATTATTTTCATGTCAAACTATTTTATGCGAAAAAATAAAAAAAGGTGCCGTCCGAAGACGACACAGAACGTAGCACCTTGAGTCACAGGAAGGACAACCCATAGATGAACCCCTTTTGCCCGATCAGAGCATTCATCCTTAATATGGGGGATGTTACTCGTCAATCACCCAATCCTGACATGTACCGAACGGCTACGCGGTCTGTATTCCTTCGCTTGATTTTTTTGGGGGACAATCGAAGGGAAGGTCCACTTCAAAATCGCGTAAGCGGGTGGTTCGGCGATGCCTGAACGTCTTGATTGCGAGTAAATCGCGTCCTATTTTTGTGTTCAAGTAAGATGTTGTAATGAATATACCATTCGTGAACTTTCTGTGTCAACTGATTATTTAAAATTTTCAGATTATTCTAATGTTCCTCCGTCACTTGACGAAGGAAAGCACGTGTTGCACGTTTTGGAACGCATAGATTCGATCGGTCACTTGGCCATTTTCAAGCTTCAGGAGCGCCGGGACGCTCATCACTTGATACGCTTCCAGCTCGTTTGGGATGAAGTTCGCATCGCGTTTTTCAATCTTTAAATTAGGATCGACCGCCTCGACGACCGTGAGCATCCGCTCGGCCACGGCGCATGTACCACACATTGGGGCGTATATATATAACAATCCGTCTGTCACCATATTTCTCACCTCTCTCCTGATTATAAGAAGCTTCGCCCCGACATTCAAAAGTTGTGCTCGATTTGAAAAAATTCTGAATACTTCCATTTTTCTGGTTGACGTGCGTCTGAAAGAGGCATAGTATGGTCAATAACTTTAATGCTTTTGTACATAACAGTAAAAGAGAAGGATAGGTGAAGAAAACATGACGGAAGAACGACTTACCGGAAAACAGTTCTTGATGAACGTATTGAACGGACTCAGCCTTGCCATTTTGATTGCCCTCATTCCGAGCGCATTGCTCGGTGAATTGACGAAAGCCATCTTGCCGTATTTTCCGTCGCTCCAGTTCATCTTAGACGCGACGACGATCGCGATGCGCCTCCTCCCGGTCATTATCGGGGTCGCCGTCGCCATGCAGTTCGGCCGCACGGCGCTCGAGGCCGGGACGATCGGCATCGCGACACACGTCGGGAGCGGTGCCATCCGCATTGAGGAAGGTACCTTCCTCATGGCCGGCATCGGTGACGTCATCACGGCCGGTGTGACGGCGGCCCTCGCGACGTATCTCGTCATGCAACTGTCACCACGCTTAAAGACGTACACGGTACTCGTTTTGCCGATGACGGTCATCGTCGTCGCCGGAGGCATCGGCGCGTTCCTGCTCACGTATATCTCACAGATCACGACGTACGTCGGGACGATCATCATGACGATGACGGAACTACAACCGGTCGTCATGGGCATCTTGATCGCGATGGCGTTCTCGCTCATCATCGTCTCGCCGATTTCGACGGTCGGGATCGCCACGGCGATCAGCCTATCGGGCGTCGCGGCCGGGGCGGCCAATCTCGGTGTCGTCGCCGCCGGTTTCGGGCTCGCGATCGCCGGATGGCAGATGAACGCGACCGGCACGTCAATCGCCCACTTCCTCGGTTCACCGAAGATTCAGATGGCGAACTTCATCCGTCGTCCGATCATGATGCTCCCCGTGCTCGCGAACGCGGCCATTCTCGGTGCGCTCGCCGGTATCCTTCGAATCGAAGGCACGCCGATCAGTGCCGGATTCGGTGTCTCGGGGCTCATCGGACCGATCAATGCGCTTCATTTGATGCCGGGCGGTTTCGCGCTCTTCAACGTCATGCTCGTCATCGTCTTGTTCGGTCTCATCCCGATCGCGCTCGGAATTTTCTTCTTCAAGCTGTTCAACCGGACGCCGCTCATCCGTCCGGAACATTATCGTCTCGACTTCGAATGAAAAAAGGGCCGGCTTCTCAAAAGAGAAACCGGCCTTTCTATTACCCTTGAATCATCGCTTCGTATTCTTCGCTCGACATGAGTTTTTCCACGTCAGACGAGTCGTTCAATTCCACTTCAATCATCCAAGCGCCTTCAAACGGTGCTTCGTTCACGAGTTCTGGTGAATCCGCGAGCGACTCGTTCACCGCTGTGATTTTACCAGAGACCGGTGCGTAGAGTTCCGATACCGTCTTGACCGATTCGACCGAACCGAACGGCTCATCGATTAGAATCGTGCCCCCGACTTCAGGAAGTTCGACAAAGACGATGTCCCCGAGTTCGCTCTGTGCGAAGTCCGTGATCCCGATGCGGGCCACACTTCCGTTCACTTCAACCCATTCGTGTTCTTTTGAATAACGTAAATTGGCAGGTACTTTGCTCATCCTAACTTCCCCCTCAAATAAATTAGACTCACACGTGTATTATAGCACTTAGCCCCAAACGTCTGTAAACGACTTTTCCGAAAATCCAACTGTCGATTTTTCCCCATTCGTTACAATCGGACGCTTCAAAAGCATACCATTGCTTGCAAGGAGCTCGAGTTGTTCGTCTTCTGATAAGTTCGGTAACTGATCTTTAATGCCTTCGTTGCGATACACTTGTCCGCTCGTATTGAAAAACTTTTTGAGCGGGAGCCCTGACTGTTTCCACAGCTCGGCCAACTCGTCTTTCGACGGCGTCGCCTCGACGATATGGACGTATGTATAGGCCACGTCGTTCTCTTTCAACCACTTTTCTGCTTTTTTACATGTGCTGCACGGTGGATAACCGTATAGTGTCACCATGATTCATCACCTCTTCTGTTAATGTAGCATACTCGTCTCAAACACTTCACGCCCGAAGCAAGCGCTCAATCTCCTGCTTCAACGTCGCGTTGACCGGATGACGTTCTGCAATGTATGCCAAAATCGCTTCCGCCGCTTCGACGGACCGTCCATATCCGAGGACCGCTTGCTCGAGAAACACGATCATCTCCGGATGTTGCACTTCCACGCGCCGGGTCGGATTGAACGGGTCACTCGCCTCCCCGTTTGCCTTCAACACGTTCGTGACGGCCGCGACTTGAATGAGCTCGAATCCTGCGAGCCGTTCCCCTCGCCGCTCGCGAAGCAGGCCGACATACAGGTTCGTCAGCGCCTCTTCATAGCAATGTGAGACATCCGTCGCCGGTGTGACGATTTTCGGCGTCGCGAACGCCTCGAGCGCCTCATCCCGTTGCCAAACGATGCGTCCCGGGGTGTAGGCGATGGACGGCATCTCAGGCAAGTCGAATACAGCGAACTCGGCGTAAATCCCGTCCGCATACATGACTTTGTGCCCGTCTTTCGTGTTTTGGAACTGATAGGCCAACGGTGCGACTTCTAACCAATCCAAATTGTCGATGAAACGACCCTTCTGTCCGTCCTCGACGATCAAAAAGAAATCAAGGTCCGAGTACTCATCGAGCCGGTCAGTCTCAAGGCCGATCGAGCCGAGCGCGAGCAGCATGAGCGTCCCGTCATATTCGGCGACCGCGCGCCCGATTTCTTCCATCCGTTCCAACAAGTCATTTCGTCTCATGAACATCCCTCCTGACCTCATTGTACGGTTTAGCTCGGCCAAAAAGAAAGAGTCGACCGCGTCCGGCCGACCCTGCTTTACGTTTAGACGATAAACTTGTTCGCTTTGATGAGGCTCGCTGCGACTTCGCGCTTCGTGCCGATGACGTTGATCGGCTGATAGCGGCTGAATTTCTTCATTGCCGAGAGAAGCATGCGTTGCTCGTCGCCAGACGAAGCTGCGTACAATACTTCTTTCGCCATGAGTTCGACTTGCTTGAACACTTGCTCGGCGAAGATTTCCGTGTAACGGACTTTCTGCTGGTTCTTCTCGGCGCCGGTACGGCCGATCGCTTTGTCCGTCCGGGCGATGGCCGCCTCGAGCGCGTAGATGGCGCTGATGATGTCGGCGATCTTCGCGAGAATCTCTTGCTCGTTCTGGAGGTTTTGCTGGTACTTCTGGACGGCCGTGCCCGCGATCATCAAGTTGATTTTCTTCATGTTCGAAAGCAACATCTTCTCACGCGCGAGCGGTGAGCCGTCAAGTTCTTGCGGCATGTAGCTCATGAGCTCTTTTTGGAGTTTCTGCGCTTCGGCGAGGAGCGGCAAGTCGCCTTTCATCGCTTTCTTGAGGAGCGTGCCCGGCACGATCAACCGGTTGATTTCGTTCGTCCCTTCGAAGATCCGGTTGATCCGTGAGTCACGGTACAAGTTCTCGACCTCATACTCGGTCATGAAGCCGTAACCGCCGTGGATTTGGACCGCTTCGTCGACGACGTAGTCGAACGTCTCCGAGGCGAACACTTTGTTGAGTGAACACTCGATCGCATACTCGGCAATCGCTTGTGCGACTTTCGAGCCGTCACGCATGTTGTCGTCGCCGAGGGCGTCGAGGCTGTCTTGGAACAAGCCGCCCGTCCGGTAGACCGAGCTCTCCATCGCGTAAATGTTCGCCGCCATCGTCGCGAGTTTTTCTTGGATGAGCGGGAACTGGCTGATCGGCGTCTTGAACTGTTTGCGTTCATTCGCGTACTGGACCGAGAGATCGAACGCACGTTTCGACGAACCGACCGCACCGACGGCGAGTTTGTAGCGTCCGACGTTCAAGATATTGAACGCGATGACGTGGCCTTTGCCGATCTCCCCGAGGAGGTTGTCGACCGGCACTTCGACGTCTTCTAAGATGAGCGTCCGTGTCGATGAGCCTTTAATCCCCATCTTCTGTTCTTCGGCGCCTGTCGACACCCCGTTGAAGTCACGCTCGACGATGAAGGCGCTGAACTTGTCGCCGTCGATTTTCGCGTAGACGACGAAGACGTTCGCGAACCCGGCGTTCGTGATCCATTGTTTCTCCCCGTTCAAGACGTAGTGTGTGCCGGCCTCGTTCAAGACGGCCGTCGCTTTCGCACCAAGTGCGTCCGACCCTGAGCCTGGCTCTGTGAGAGCGTAGGCGGCGATCCATTCACCGGTCGCGAGCTTCGGCAAGTACTTATGCTTTTGCTCTTCTGTCCCGAAGAAGACGATCGGGAGCGTCCCGATGCCGACGTGGGCGCCGTAGCTGAGGGCGAATGAACGCGCTTTGGCGAAGCGTTCCGTGATAATCGATGACGAGATTTTATCGAGCTGATAGCCGCCGTACTCTTCCGGCACGTCCGCGCCGAGGAGGCCGAGCTCGCCCGCTTCTTTCAACAGTTCGACCGAGAGATCGAACTCGTGTTTCTCGATGCGTCCGAGGACAGGCATGACACGGTCGTCGACGAAGCTCGCCGTCGTGTCGCCAATCATCTTGTGCTCATCTGAGAAGTCTTCCGGTGTGAAGAGACGCTCCGCGTCGAGTGCGTCGATGACGAAGCTACCGCCTTTAATCAATTCGTGTTCTGTCCGTTCCATAGTCAATTCCCCCTTATAGTAATTCGAAGACGCCAGCAGCGCCCATACCGCCACCGATGCACATCGTCACAACCCCATACTTTTCATTGCGTCGTTTCATCTCATGCAAGATCGAGACCGAAAGTTTCGCGCCCGTGCAACCGAGCGGATGTCCAAGGGCGATTGCGCCGCCGTTGACGTTCACTTTCGACGGGTCGATGCCGAGTTCACGGATGACGCCGAGCGATTGGCTCGCGAACGCCTCGTTCAATTCGAACAGTCCGACTTCCTCAAGCTTCACGCCGGCCATCTCGAGCGCTTTCGGGATGGCGACGACCGGACCGATTCCCATCACTTCCGGACGGACCCCGCCGACCGCGAACGAGAGGAACTTCGCCATCGGTTTCAAGCCTTGTCGCTCCGCTTCTTCGCGCTCCATGACGAGCACGGCCGCAGCACCGTCTGACACTTGGGACGCGTTCCCCGCCGTCACCGAGCCTTTGATTTTGAAGGCCGGGCGCAACTTACCGAGCGCCTCGACGGTCGAGTCGGCACGGACGCCTTCATCGTGTTTGACGACGACTTCGCGCTCCGCGACTTTCCCGTCTTCCCCGAGGACGTGCTCGATGACCGTCACCGGGACGATCTCTTCTTCGAACTTGCCGCCGGCGATCGCCGCCGCCGCTTTTTGGTGGCTGTCGATGGCGAACCGGTCTTGGTCCTCACGCGAGATGTTATATTCCGCCGCGACACGTTCTGCCGTATGGCCCATGCTCATGTAGTATTCTGGTGCCGTCTCCATGATCGTCGGGTTCGGACGGATGACATGTCCGCCCATCGGGACGAGGCTCATCGATTCCATACCGCCGGCGATGACCGCCGTCGCTTGACCGATCATGATTTTCGCTGCCGCGTCGGCGATCGCTTGTAAGCCCGACGAGCAATAGCGATTGATCGTGATGGCTGGTACTTCATGCGACAAGCCGCCCCGGACGGCAGCGTAACGGGCGATGTTCATCCCTTGCTCCGCTTCCGGCATGGCGCATCCCATGATGACGTCGTCGATGGGCCCTTTGTAGCCGGACCGCTCGAGCGTCGCTTTAATCGCGTGACCCGCGAGTTCATCCGAGCGGACGTTTCGGAACGACCCCCGTTTTGCTTTTCCGACCGGCGTTCGTGCGCCGGCCACGATGACTGCTTCCCTCATCTGTGAAATCCCCCTTTTGTCAGTTCCGAAGTGGCTTGCCTTTGACGAGCATATGTTGCATCCGTTGCTGCGATTTTGGTTCCCCGATGAGGCTTAGGAACGCCTCGCGCTCGATGTCGAGGAAGTATTGCTCGTCGACCATCGTGCCGTATGCCAAATCGCCGCCGCTGATGACGTGGGCGAGTTTTTTCGCGATTTTCAAATCATGCTCGGAGATATAGCCGCCATAGAACATCTCGTACGCCGCGAGTTCGAGCGTCGCTTTCCCCGTCTGTCCGACGACCGGTAACTTCTCACGAACCGGTGCCGTGTAGCCGTCGTAGAGACCGAGCACCGTCTGTTTCGCATCGAACGTCAAGTGGTCGCGGTTCATCGAGATGCCATCGACCGCACGGTGATAGCCGAGCGTCTTGGCGTCAAACGCCGATTTCGACACTTTCGCCATGGCGACGTTCTCGAACGTCTGTTGCGCCGCTTTCTCGATGTTTTGCATCGCCTTCGGTGTCTGCTCCAAGAAACGACGATACGTGTTGACGTTCCCGCCGCCGCCTGGGATGAGGCCGACGCCGACTTCGACGAGACCCATGTACGTCTCGAGCGCCGTCTGCATGCGTGCGGCTGGCAAGCTGATCTCCGTCCCGCCGCCGAGCGTCATACCGTAAGGCGCGACGACGACCGGGCGAGCGGCGTAGCGAATCTTTTGGACGACTTGTTGGAACTTGTTGATGATCCAGTCGAGCTCGTACCAGTTCTCGTCTTCCGCTTCCATGAGCATCATCGCGAGGTTAGCCCCGACGCAGAAGTTCTTGCCGTCGTTGGCGAGGACGAGTCCTTTGAAGTCGGTCTCGACGAGGTCGATGGACTGCTCGATCATCTGCATGATGTCGACACCGATCGCATTGTTCGGTGACGTGAACTCGAGTGCGACGACATCGTCGCCGATGTCGATGAGGCGGGCCCCACCGTTCTCGAGCACGACGCCGTTCGACTTGGCGAGCGGTGCGAGTTTCACTTCTTTCGGGTTGACGGTCTTCTCGACGTACGTCTGAGACGCTTGGTCGTAATACTGGTCCCCTTTATAGAAGGAAGTGTGTCCGGCAGCGAGCATCTCGTCGATCCACGCCGGGACGTCGTAACCTTGTTCTTTCATGCGTGCGACCGACTTCTCGACGCCGAGCGCGTCCCACGTCTCGAACGGGCCGAACTTCCAGCCGAAGCCCCACTTCATGGCGTCGTCGATGGCGACGATCGTGTCGCTGATCTCGCCTGTGAGGCGAGCCGAGTAGACGAGTGTCTTCGCTGTCACCGGCCAGAGCAGTTGTCCGATGCGTCCTTTGTTCAAGATGGCACCTTTCAACTTCGCTTTCGAGCCCGGGAGTGACTTGATTTGGTCGAGTTCCGGACCTGTAATCGCTTTCAATTGTTCGTACTCGAACGTCTGGAGATTGAGTTCTTGGATGACTTTGCCGTCTTTCTTATAGAACCCTTGGCCGGCCTTCTGTCCGATCCAACCTTTCTCGGCGAGCGTCTTCATCTCCGTCGGGACGTCGAACGTGTCCTTCTCTTCGCCCGATTCGAGCGTCTCATAGACGTTTCCGGCGACGTGGACGAACGTGTCGATGCCGACGACGTCAAGCGTACGGAACGTCGCTGATTTCGGGCGGCCGATGAGCGGTCCGGTGATTGAGTCCATCTCACCGATCGAGGCGTTCTGTTTGAGCATCTCTTCGAACGTGACGAGGAGACCGTACGTGCCGATGCGGTTCCCGATGAAGTTTGGCGTGTCTTTCGCCTCGACGACACCTTTCCCGAGACGGTCCTCGGCGAAGCGGGCCATGAAGTCGATGACCGGGCGCGCCGTCTTCTCCGTCGGGATGAGCTCGAGCAATTTCAAGTAACGTGGCGGGTTGAAGAAGTGCGTCCCGAGGAAACGTGTCTTCAAGCCTTCCGGCAACACGCTCGCCATCGCCTCGATTGAGATGCCGGACGTGTTCGAGCTGAGTACCGCGTCTTCACGGATGTAAGGTGCGATTTTTTCGAACAGCTGTTGCTTCACGTCGAGCCGTTCGACGACGACTTCGATGACCCAGTCGGCTTCCTTCAAGCGCTCGAGATCATCTTCTAAGTTGCCGACATCGATGAAGTTCAAGTGTTCCGGTGTCGCGAGCGGTGCCGGGTTTTGCTTCAACAGCTTCTGACGGTTCTCGGATGCGATGCGGTTCCGTACTTCCGGTGACTCGAGCGTGAGCCCTTTCGCTTCTTCTTTCGCCGTCAATTCCCGTGGTACGATGTCGAGCATGAGCGAACGAATCCCCGCGTTCGCCAAGTGAGCCGCAATCCCCGCCCCCATTACTCCTGAACCGATGACGACCGCAAAACGAATGTTGCTCGTCAAACGGAGGTCGGCTGATTGTTCGATGTGACTCGTCATATTGTTCCCCCCTCAATGAGAATGAATAGTGATTCATTTCAAGCGTAAAAAAAATCGCAATCACCATCGTGTTTACTCTTCTATCATAAATGAATGAACATTCATTCGCAAGCCCGCATTTTTCAAATTCATTCCATTTCACGAAATAACGATTAATTTTTGAGTTGAGTGGTATAGACACAAAGAGTTAATTTTAGAAAGGGGAATGTACACATGCGTGACAATCGTTTAAACACAGTCGGAAGTCGAAAAGATTTTGAATCGTTCAAGAAGGACGGCCAAGAGCAAGCCCATCAGCCGGGCATCGACTCGAAGATGGAGCCGTTCCCCATCTATGAGCGTGAAGGATATAAAGGAAGCGAGAAGTTAAAAGATAAAGTCGCCATCATCACAGGCGGCGACTCCGGCATCGGGAAATCGGTCGCCATCTTCTTCGCCCATGAAGGTGCGAACTCGGTCATCGTCTATAAAGATCAAAACGAGCTCGAAGACGCCGAGGCGACGAAAGAGCGGATCGAAGAACTCGGTCAAGCGTGTCTCTTACTTCAAGGGGACGTCGGCGACTCGGCGTTTTGCCAAGACGTCGTCAAACAGGCGCTCGAGACGTTCGGTCATTTGGACATCCTCGTCAATAACGCCGCCGAGCAACATCCACAAGAGTCGCTCCTCGACATCTCGGACGAACAGCTCGAGCAGACGTTCCGGACGAACATCTTCAGCATGTTCTATTTGACGAAAGCCGCCCTCCCGTACTTGAACGAAGGCGCGAGCATCATCAACACGACGTCAATCACAGCGTATCAAGGGAACGACCAATTGATCGACTACTCGTCGACAAAAGGGGCGATCACATCGTTCACACGCGCACTCGCGAGTAACCTCGCCGAGAAGAAGATTCGCGTGAACGGTGTCGCACCAGGTCCGATTTGGACACCGCTCATCCCGGCGACGTTCCCGGCGGACAAAGTTGCCTCGTTCGGAGACTCGGCCGAGATGAAGCGTCCGGGCCAACCGGCGGAACTCGCCCCGGCCTACGTCTATCTCGCAAGTGACGACTCGACGTACGTCAGTGGACAAGTCATCCACGTCAACGGCGGGACGGTCGTGAACGGATAAAGTCTCAAGAAGTCTCGGCTCACTTGCCGAGGCTTCTTTTTGTACGGTGCGTCCTTTCGGCGCCTGCCCGCACCTCATAGCATTCATGTGCGCCCAAGGACGATCACGTTGGCGTCGGATTGTGATCGCATGCGTCCGTCGGCACCCTGACTCATGCAGGAAAGCAATCCAACGTAGACCCCGCAGTGCCGATATCGGCGCGAGGAGGCTTCGGGATTGCCTGCTGAAAGCATGGGTGCCGTAAGGACTCATTTTACCGAGCATCAAAAAGCACGAACGCCCGCAACGGACGTTCGTGCTCATTTTATTTTTTCACCATGCCTTTTAACACGAACGCCACGTTCGCCGGACGTTCCGCGAGGCGGCGCATGAAGTAGCCGTACCAGTCACGGCCGTATGGCACGTAGACACGGACTTTATAGCCTTGGCGGACGAGCTCGAGTTGACGCTCGACGCGGATGCCGTACAGCATTTGGAACTCGAACTGGTCGAGCGGGATGTCGTTCAGTTTCACATGCTCGATGATGGCATCGATCATGTGGTCGTCATGAGTCGCGATCGAGGCGTAGTTCCCGTTCGCGAGATGGAGTTTGACGAGCTTCAAATAGTTGTGGTCGACGTCTTCTTTCTCTGGGAAGGCGACCGTCGCCGGCTCTTTGTACGCCCCTTTGACGATGCGAAGGTTCGGCTTGAGCGGTGCGAGATGGTTGATGTCATCCTCTGAACGGTACAAGTACGACTGGATGACCGTCCCGAGGCCCTCGAAGTCTGTTTTCAATTTTTTGAACAACTCGAGCGTCTTCTCGCAGCGCGGCTCGTCTTCCATGTCGATGGCGACGAACACACCGACGGCTTGCGCCGCCGTCAAGATTTGACGCATGTTGTCTTCAATCAACTCGTCGGAAATATCAAACCCGAGTGACGTCAGCTTGAGCGACATGTATGCGTCGAGTTTCTCTTCTGCCATGATCTCGATCGCCCGAATAATCTCATCCCGATTTTCGGTCGCTTCCTCGACCGTCGTGATGAACTCCCCCAAATGGTCGACCGTGACCGACAATCCTTTCGCGTTCAATTCGCGAATCGTCGGAACCGACGTCTTGAAATCTTCCCCCGCCACAAAGCGTGAAGCACCGAACCGAAGTCCGTATTTTTTAGCCAAACTGTTGAGTGTTTTGTTTTGAGACATGTAAATAAATCCATCGCGCAACACTTTTTCCATCTGCTTTTCCCCCTTACGTTTACACCCATCTATCTCTATGACGATGTCTGAAATTATTATGACATACAAACGTCCATTCGTCTGTATTTTTGTAACCGTTTCCAGCAGTTTATTGCCTAACTTTTCAAAAAAACAGACGCCCTTTCGGACGTCCGTTTCATAGGTGTGTCGTCGGCGCGACGTATAGCAAAATGCTGAGGAAAATGAACACACTTCCGGCAAGGACGAACAAGTGCCAAATCGCATGGTTGAACGGTAGCTTCTGCCATACGTAGAACACGATCCCGACCGAATAGGCGATCCCACCGGCGAGGAGCAACATGAACCCGGTATGGCCGAGCGACTCATAGAGCGGGCGAATCGCGATGATGCAAATCCAACCGAGGCCAAGATACGTCACGTTCGATACCCACATGTATTTCCCCGTCGAAAAGAGCTTCCAGACGATGCCGAGAATGGCGACGCCCCAGACGATGCCGAAGAGCGTCCAACCGAGTCTGCCTTGAAGCGAGACGAGCGCGAACGGCGTGTAGCTCCCGGCGATGAGTAAGTAAATCCCCGCATGGTCGAACACTTGAAGCACACGCTTCGCCCGCGGGTGCGGGATCGCGTGCATGAGTGTTGAGAAGAGGTACAGTAAAATCATCGACGCCCCGAAGACGCTCACCGCGATGACGTTCCATGTGCTCCCCGTCTCGGTCGCACTCATGACGAGTAAGACGAGGGCGACGATACTGAAGATGACCCCGAGACCGTGCGTGACGGCGCTCGCGATCTCTTCCCCGAGCGTATCGGCATGGAGCATCTCTTTTAACTTCTCTTGTTCCATTCGGGTCCCACCTTTCTGTATTCCTCTAGTATGGTCATTTCCCGATTTCGTTGCAAACAAAAACATAGGCCACGAGGGCCCATGTCGATTCGTTATGCGACTTCTTTCACCGGAACGTCACATTCCATGTTCTGTGCCCGCATCGCCCGTGCGCGCAAGTGGAACAGGACGAGCAACGTGATCGTACCGATCGTGGCGATGACGTACGAAATCGGTCCGTCCATCTTAAAGCCGATTGGCGCCGTCAAGATATAGAACCAGACCGCATACAGCATGAACGTGCCCGGGATGAGCGCGATGTAGTGATTGCGTCCCTTGATGTACAAGTACATCGCCCCGACGAATAGCGCGATGACGGCCGTCGTCTGGTTCGCCCAGTTGAAGTACTGCCAGAGCATCTGGAAGTCCATGTTCGTCAACACGTACGAGATGGCGAAGAGCGGAAGCGCGATCCAAAGGCGTGACGAGAACTTCTTCTGTGCGATTTTCAAGTAGTCGGCGATGATCATCCGAGCGCTACGGAACGCCGTGTCGCCTGACGTGATCGGCAAGACGATGACACCGAGGATGGCGAGCGTGCCGCCGATGCTACCGAGCATGAGCGTCGCCACTTCTTGCACGACGAGCGCTGGTGTGCCCGCTTGAATCATCCCGAGAAGCTCCCCCGGTTCGAAGATGGCCATGGCCGCACCGGCCCATACCATCGCGATGACCGCTTCGACGATCATCATACCGTAGAAGATCGAGCGTCCGTTGCTTTCTTTCATCGTCGTCCGCGAGATGATTGGCGACTGGGTCGCATGGAAGCCAGAGAGCGCCCCACATGAGATCGTGAAGAAGAGGAGCGGCCAAATCGGAAGGCCGTCCGGATGCATGTTCGTCAGTGACATCTCTGGAACCTTGTACCCTTGTGCGAACAGGCTGACCCCGATGCCGACGGCGCTAATCAACAGGAGCGCACCGAAGAACGGGTAGATGCGGCCAATGATTTTATCGACTGGGAGGAGCGTCGCCAAAATGTAGTAAGCGAAGATGACGAAGATGACGAAGATGAGCGTCGACGCGTCCCCACCGAACAAGTTGTTAATCATGTTACTCGGTGACGTGACGAACACCGTCCCGACCAAGAGAAGTAAGAGCAAGGCGAACCCGTTGACGATATGGCGAAGCGAGCGGCCGAGGAACTTCTCGGCGAGCTGCGGCAAGTGCGCCCCGTTGTTACGAAGCGAGATCATCCCTGTCAAATAGTCGTGCACGGCCCCGGCGAAGATTGACCCGAAGACGATCCAAAGGAACGCGACCGGGCCGTAGAGCGCCCCCATGATCGGCCCGAAGATCGGCCCGACGCCGGCGATGTTCAACAGCTGAATCATCGAGTTCCGTTTCTTGCCCATCGGCACGTAGTCGATGCCGTCCTGTGACGCGTAAGCGGGCGTCGTCCGCTCTTCCTTGATGCCGAACGTCTTCTCGACGTAACGGCCGTAAATGCGATACCCGATTAGTAGGATCGCGATGGCGATAAAAAATGTAACCATGATTGCTGTCCCCTTTATTACGTATGTGGCCCCGTTGGCCCATTGGTTTACATATTCTATGTAACCGATTACATTGTTGATTATATAGCACTTCCACAATTTATGTAAGGGGTTTCATTCACTTTTTTGACACAAAATAAAGCCCTCAAAACTGAGGGCTCATTCATTGCTTATCGAAGGGCCGGGACACCGACATGGCCGGCTCCGACGACTTTCGTTTCTTCTTTCGTTTGACCGTCGAGTTCACTGACGACCGTCACCGTTTGGCGAAGCTTGAGCGGTTTCACAGACAGTGCATACGTGCCATCGGCTTTCGCTTTCGTTGTCGCGAGAACGTGCTTTCCGTCTTTCAATGTGACGGTCGCGTTCGCCGTCGTGACACCCGTCACGGCTTTCGCACCCGGCTTGATCGTGTCGACCGAGAGGACGAGCTCGACTTGCTCGGCTTCCGTCACCGGATCGAGTGCGATCGTGTACGATCGGAAGAGACGTCCGGCCGCGTCCGCACGTGTCGCGTCGATCGCTTCGATGCTTTCGTATAGGTCGACGTACTGCTTGCCAGCGTCCGCCGTCTCGAACGTCGCGAGGCGTTTCGCGTCGGCAACGACTTTCCAGTTGTCATCGGCTTTATAATCGACGGCACCACGGCTGGCGATGATGTAGTCCGAAATGACGTTCCGTGTCTCGTATGCCGAACGATAGACGATGCTGTTGCCGCCGTTAAGGCCTGGGAACGAAGACGATCCAGCACGATAGTTGTTCGTCGCGACCAAGAACTCTTGGTCCATCGTGATTGGCTTACCGTTATATTCGACGTTCTTCACGCGGTTCGCCGAAGCGTTGACGAGTTTGCCGCCGACATCGAATTTCGCTGGACCCGTCACATCGATCTCATACGTTAAGCCATCCAAGATGTCGAAGTTGTAGCTGCGGAACGCGAGGTTCAAGAGCGGTTCCCCATCCGCTTTCACTTCTTTGTAAGCGCCAGCCGACATCTCGAGCCAGTCCATGACGTCTTGTCCGGTCACTTTGACGACTTCGAGCGTGTTCGGATAGACGTACAAGTCCGCCACGTTCTTGAGCGCGATTTGACCTTTCGGGATGTTCGTATAGTAGCCCGCATCCGTCAACTCGCGTCCGCCCGCCTTGAACGGCGCACCGGCTGAGAGGAGTGGCAACCCTTTATACGGGGCGAGGTCCGGGTTCGTCTCGAGCTCTTTCTCGACGAACCATTTCTGCGCGTTCGTCACGAACTGCACCGATGAATCGTCACGGACGAGCGCGAAATAGCTTTGGATGTCGTCTTGAATCTCGCCGACCGGACGGTTGATGTACTCGATCGTGGCCCGGTGGTCGTCTTCGATGAGCGCTTGAATCTCGGCATCGACCGGCGTATTCGCCGTGATCGTGTCGAGCTTGGCCGTCGCATCGAGGACACGCCATGCCCCGTCCACTTTCTCGAGTTCGAAGTCGATGACGCCTAAATCTTTCCCTTGGTTGTTCGCCATGACGACCGGCTTGCCGTTAATCGTCCCTTTCGCCATGTCGACGTTCGGGAACGATGCGAACATACCGTTCGCGTCCGGGAAGCGTCCATGCTGGTGACCGGTCATGACCATGTCGAGCCCATCGATTTTCGTGAGGGCGTAGCCGACGTTCTCTTCGTCGTCACGTTGCTCGTCAGCGAGGGCGGCGCTTTCGCCGATTCCTGAGTGCGCGAGGGCGACGACGACGTCCGCGCCTTGCGCTTTCAATTTACTGACGGCTTCACGGGCCGACGGGATGATGTTCTCCGCCGTCACGCGGCCTTGCAAGTTCCCCGAGTCCCACGACATGATTTTCGGTGGCACGACGCCGAACACACCGACTTTGATCGTATGGGTCTCCCCGTCCGTATCCGTGACCGTCCGCTCGATGATTTGGACCTCTTGTCCGTCAACGTTGAACTTCGACACGATTGGATTTCCCTCTAAATCCTTGACGTTCGAGGTGACGAAACGAAGCTTCCCTTTCGACCCTTCCATCACGTCGTATAAAAACTCGAGTCCGAAGTTGAACTCGTGGTTCCCGAGCGTGACCGCATCATAATCAAGTGCCGCCATCGCCTTGTACATCGGATGCTCGAACGTACCCGGGTTGTTTTGGTGCACTTCCCGCACGTAATCCCCGAACGGCGTCCCTTGAAGCGTATCCCCGTTATCGAACAGGAATGTGTTGTCTGCCCCGGCTTCCGCGCGATGCTGTTTGATGAGCGTCGCGACTTTCGTCAAGCCGATCGTGTTGTCGACTTTGTCTTGGAAATAGTCGTAGTTCGTGATGTTCGTATGTAGATCCGTCGTCTCTAGGAAGCGGAGCTTCACGACGTCCTCTGACGCGAGTACGTTCGGTGCGTGCAGCGGTAACGTCGCCGGCAATACGAGTGCCGTCGCAATCGTCCATTTCAAGGCTGTTTTCATGTTTATTTCCCCTTTTTAAAAAAAATGGCCTAACCTCCTTCACTATACCACCCGATTGTAAACGTCACCATTATTTTTTGTAAAAATTCACGGAGATTTTGACTATGATGAAAGTACATCATTCGCGAGGAGTGGGATCGTTGATTATTGAAATCGATGGCTATTGGGGGAGCGTTTACTTGAGCGGAAAGAAGTGCTCCAAACAGAGAATGAGGGAAATGTATCGACAAACGAAAGACGGGGTGACGGATATACAAGACTTTCCGGACATGTTTTGTCGGCTCCATCGCTTTGATCGGATTCCAGGTTCAGACGAGATGAGCATCGATTTCGTCTTAGACACGGACACGGACCGTATTTATACTCCGTTTGAATAGGTACACGAAAAAGCTCAACCACTCCAAGCGGAGAAGTTGAGCTTTTTTCATTGCTTGATTCTGACTGTGAACGGCCCGGTTGCTTCAATCGCTTCAAACGTCGCCTGCACCGGGTAGGCATGTTTCCCACGTACCGCTTCTGTGAGGCGGACGACCGTCAAGGCGACCGCCTCGTCCCCGCTCATCAGTTCGAGCGGCAACTGTTCGACGTTTAAGTCTTGGGCATAGCCGTTTCGGAGCAACAGCGTCGCTGTCACGTCCGTCGCGTCTGTCTCGACGTGGACGAGCATCATGTTGAACTCGTTCTCCCCGACCGGCGGAGTCGACACGTTCGTCCGAGCAAGTTGTTCCCAGGCGGCTGGCGAGAACGAGGCCCGTTCTGCATCCGACACCGTCTGGAGCGGGTCGATTGGGTTCATCTGGAAGACGAGACGCATCGAATCGTTTAATTCGAAGTCCCCGAACAACTCGTCGGCGAAGAAGTCGAGGTAGACGGGCTTACTCGTCCATGGCTCGAAGTTCGGCAAGTCGACGCGACTGAGCACCTTCCGGCCAAGTGGCACGTTGTTCGCATCGAGGAGCAATACCGGTAACTCGTCAATCTCGAACGAGCCCGGGAGCGTGTTGCGGAACAAGGCGACGATCGACAACCCTTCCGACAACAGCTCGGCGTTCAACAGCTCGATCGACAGTTGGTTCTCGAGCAGGTTCGGGAGGCGCTTCGCATGATAGCGGAACACGTACTCGTCCTCTTTCGGAATCCCCATCTCGTCATCGAACACGAGCGTCAGCTGGCGCTCCCCTTCAGCTTTGGTCGTCTCAATCTGCTTTCGTTTACGAAATCCTAACATCACGCTTCCTCCTCTACCGGCGCCGCGAAGTAGCGGTCGAGCTGGCATACTTCCATCGTCACGTCACGCGCGATGTTCACATACGTCTGTTCGAAGATCTCGAGACCTTCTTTTCCGAATTGACGGCCCGGGTCTTCCTGCGCGTAGCTGCGAAGGCCAATCCCTTCTTTCAATCCGCTCATCATCGTCAAGTGATCCGTCCATTTCATGTCGAGGGCACGGAGGAGCGACTCTTTGACGAAGTGGACGACCTCGTCGCCTTCGAGGCGTGTCTCGGCCGTCGCGATGATGTCATCCGTGAAGCCTTTGAGCTCGGCTTTCAGTTCGAACGTATCGGCGACCGCGTCCGACCAGACCGGCTCGCGCATCGTCAAGTAACGGAGGTCCGCCTTCAACTCGTCGATCGGCCATTCTTCCGGGACGAGCTCGTCCGTCACATGCATATCGATGCTGTTCTCGATGGCGAGGCGCATCATGCCGAGGACGTTCTTCTTGATCGCGTCCGCATCGGCGTTGACGGCTTGGTCGCGAATCGTGTAGACGATGTTGCGCTGCTCGTTCAAGACGTCATCGAGCTTGAACAAGTAGTCACGAATCGAGACACCGATTCCTTCAATCGTCGTCTGCGCGTATTCGATGATGTCGGCCGCCTCTTTCGCAGGAACTTCCCCATGCGCATCCGGCTTCAACTTCTTCTCGATGCGCTCCAGTTTTTGAATCGCGTACCGTTTGACGATCTCGTCTTCGAGCGAGACGAAGAACTGGGTCGCGCCCGGGTCGCCTTGACGGCCCGAACGTCCGCGGAGCTGGTTGTCGACACGTTGCGACTCGTGGCGCTCCGTCCCGACGACGAACAGACCGCCCGCCTCTTTCGATTTCGCGTCGAGCATGATGTCCGTCCCACGTCCGGCCATGTTCGTCGCGATCGTCACTTTGCCGTACTGCCCGGCCTCGGCGATGATGTCTGCTTCTTGCGTCACCGTCTTCGCGTTTAATACCTCGTGCTTGATGCGCTTCTTCGACAAGTGCTTGCTGATTGCTTCCGATTGGGCGATTGACGTCGTCCCGATCAATACCGGGCGTCCCGTCTCGTGGAGCGCGACGACTTTCTCCGTCACGGCCGCGTACTTCTGCTCGATCGTCATGAAGATGCGGTCCGGATGGTCCTCGCGGAGGCGTGGCCGGTTCGTCGGCACTTGAACGACGTCCATGTTGTACGTCTTCAAGAACTCTTGGCGTGACGTCTGCGCCGTCCCCGTCATGCCGCCGATGAGCGGGTACATCCGGAAGTAGTGCTGAATCGTGATTTCCGCCGTCGTCTTGTTCTCCTCGGTGATGGTGACGCCTTCTTTCGCCTCGAGCGCCTGATGGAGCCCTTCTGAAAGGCTTCGGCCTTCCATGATGCGGCCCGTGAACAAGTCGATCAGCTCGATCTTGTCTTCTTTGACGATATAGTCGACGTCGAGCTCGAACAAGACGTTCGCCCGGAGCGCCTGCACGAGGTAATGGTACAACACTTGATGCTCGGCGCTAAACAAGTTATCGATGGCAAACATGTCTTCAATCTTCAAGATGCCCGACTCCGTGAACGCCGTCGATTTCGACTCGAGGTCGACTTCGTAGTCAGCTTCGTCGAACTCGGTGACGACGCGTTGCGCGAGCGCCTTCAAGCGGATGTGTGAGCGGTCTTTTTGCGCGATGATGAGCGGCGTCTTCGCCTCGTCAATCAAGATGCTGTCGACTTCATCGATGATGGCGAAATGGAACGGGCGCTGGACGCGCTCTTCCGGTGCACCGACCAAGTGGTCACGCAAGTAGTCGAACCCGAACTCGGTCCCGACGCCGTACGTGATGTCGGCCTGATACGCCTCACGCTTCGCGTCCGGCTCCATTTCCGGCACGTTCAATCCGACCGTGAGGCCGAGGAAGTCATGGATCTGTCCGATTTGGTTCGCGTCACGCGTCGCGAGGTATTCGTTCACGGTGATGACGTGGACGCCTTTTCCTTCGAGCGCCTTGACGTAACTCGGGAGCGCCGCGACGAGCGTCTTCCCTTCCCCGGTCGGCATCTCCGAGATGTTCCCTTCAAGGAGGGCGAAGCCACCGATGAGCTGGACGTCATAGTGACGCATGCCTAAGACGCGCACAGCCGCCTCACGGACGAGGGCAAACCCTTCTTCGGCGATGTCGTCGACTTTCGCCCCGTCCGCGATTCGTTGTTTCAATGTATCGGTATAGGTCCGCATCTCATCGTCCGAGAGGGCTTGGATTGTTTGTTCTAAGTCGTTGATGCGTGCGACGCGTCGTTCGTACCCTTTCAAGCGCCGGCTTTGATCATTCGTCAATTGTTTTACAAATTGAATCACGTTATAGCCTCCATCTATCTCACATTCGTCAATCCCATACCCGTCTATTATAGCGAAAACTGAACCATTTCGGAGACTTTTTTACGAAATCTTCCTAAAAGATGGTTTTTGATTTATGAAATTCATATAAAAATTGGGTAATTTTCAAAAAGTGTTGTTTACAAATTTATTTTCAAATTAGTATTTGAGACGGGATGAGACCGTGTTACGATGAAAAAAACAGAACATTCGTTCGTAAAAGGAGTGATGACGATGCGTCGTCGGATTTTTTGTATCGACAGCGTCTCCTTCTACGCGAGCTGCGAGTGTGCCTCTCGCAACCTGAACCCGTACAAGACAAAGCTCGTCGTGCTGTCGAACCTCGAGGACAGCGGCGCGCTCGTCCTCGCCGCGACCCCGCCGATGAAACGGCTCGGCATCAAGACCGGGTCGAGGCGGTTTCACATCGACCGCTTGCCTTGGCAGGATCGAAAGCACGTCCTCTACGCCGAGGCGCGGATGAGCCATTACTTGAACGTTTCCGTGCAAATCGTCCACATCCTGCACCAGTTCGTGCCCCCGGAGGCGATTCGCGTCTACTCGATTGACGAGACGCTCGTCGATTTGACCGGCACCGAGCGGCTGTTCGGGAACGACGAGCACGTCGCCCGCCTCATCCGCTCGACCGTCTTCCGCTATACGGGTATCCCGGTCACGATCGGCATCGGGCCGAACAACGTCCTCGCCAAGCTCGTCCTCGATTTGCACGGGAAGAAGACGGGTGTCGCCCACTGTTTCCTCCACGATGTCGAAAAGATGATCCATCCGGCCCCGATTGAAAAGATGTGGGGCGTCGGGGCGAAGATGGCCGTCCACTTGCAACGGCTCGGCATCTTCACGATCGGGGACCTCGCTCACTATCCGCTCGACGTGTTGCACGAGAAGTTCGGCGTCATCGGCGCCGAGCTGTGGCATCACGCCTGGGGCATCGACGAGTCCCCGACGATTCTGCCCCCGAGCTCGTTGTTCGGGGCGCAGCGGCAACGACCGCGGACGATTGGGCACGGCATCACGCTCATGAAAGATTACACGACCTACGCCTCGATTCGGCTCGTCTTGCAGGCGATTGCCGTCGAGGTCGGGATGCGGACCCGGCAAGCCGGGCTCGTCGGTGGGAGTGTCCATCTCGGCGTGCGCTATACGCGGACGAGTGAACGGCGCGGCTTCAGTAAACAAAAAAAGCTCGACCGCTTCACGGCGGACGAGCAGGACTTCTTGCCGGTCTTGTTGACGCTCTTCCTCGACAGTTGGGACGAGACCGAGGCCGTCCGCTACGTCTCGGTCGCCCTCGGCAAGCTCGAGCCACGGAGCGACCATGTCCAGCTCTCGTTCTTCGAGGACGAATGGGCGAAAGCGCGAAGGTACGACTTCCTCGACCTCGTCGATCAATTGAACGTCCGGTTCGGACGCGGGACGATTCGGCCGGCATCGAGCCTATTAAAAGACAGTCCGCTCCGCACCCGTCAGCGGTTGATTGGCGGACATAAACAAGGAGGCGATTCACGATGAGCAAGACCCGTTACAAAGACCGGGGCGAGCTGAAATGGATCCCGTTTCTCATGCCCGAACATGTGGCGCTGTTGAAGCGCTACTATGCCCAAATCCAAAAGATTGAGCTACCCGATTTAGATGAGCAGCTCCTCTATCTCTGGCAGACCGAGCTCGAACGTGCCATTCGGGAAGGCGACGCCGTCGAGGTGACCGTCTTCGAGGACGGGGCGACGCGTTCGATGCGCGGGTACGTCCATGCTATCTATTACGCGGAGCGTGAAGTCGAGCTGTTCGACGGGGCGGTGCAGCGGATTCCGTTCGCGAACATCTTGTCCGTCCGTTAGAATGCTTGGCGTCACGACGGCCAAAAGACGCATCGCGATGGATGCGTCTTCGTTAATTCGTCGGCGCCTCGACGATTTGGTCACCCTCATCCGCATCTTCTCCAAGCAGACGGACGTGACGGCCGAACAGCCACATGACGACGAGATGGGCTTTCGCCTGCGTCTTCGTATAGAACCACCACGGCAGCGCCGGCACAAACTCGTGGATGGCGACGAGCCCTTCGTCCGACTCCGGGAGCCGTCTGAACTCGAGTCGGCCCGTCTTGTCGTCCTCACTCAACTTCGTGAACAAGCCACCGTCAATTGCGAACGATGCCATATCATCCGTCGCTTCGTCCTCGAGCGACAGATGGAGCGCGACGAATGACGGACGGAGGAGCGCAATTTCCCAGTCATCGTCTTCTTTCGTCGTTTGGATGAGCGGATAGGCGACGCGTCCAAGCCATTCGAAATATTCATCAGCCATCCATAGCGCTGACTTGTTTTCCGGCAGGCCGAACCGTTGAATCGAACGGACGGTATACTGTTGTGGTGCTTTTTTCTTCTTGCCGCCGCCCGACTTCTGTTTCTCCTCTTCTTCAAGTGCGTGCTCGACCGCTTCCTTGAACGGAATCTCCCCTTGCTTGACGCCGGTCGTGTCTTTCGCGACCATGACATGGCCCATGCTCTCGACGAGTGGATAGACGGTGTCTTTCGGTTCACCCGTCACAGCCATGACCCACAATCGGGACAGCTTGATTGTCGGGAACGGGAAGTCGATCATGACGCGACGTTTGCCCATGACGTCAGCCGTATCTTCAATCATCTTGCGATACGTCATCACTTCCGGTCCACCGATATCGATATGATGGTCGTACAGCGCCTCGGCGCCGACGACCGAGATGAGCGCCTGGACGGCTTCACGCAGGTCGATTGGATGCGTCTCCGTCTTCGTCCAGCTCGGGAGGATCATGACCGGCAACCGTTTGACGAGCTTTGCGAGAATCGGGAACGATGAGCCTTCTGGACCGATGATGAGTCCGGCCCGAATCGTCGTCACCGGCACACCTTGACCACCGAGAATCCGTTCAACTTCGAGCCGGCTCTTCAAGTGACGTGACAACGTCTTCGACTCTTTCGGAATGATGCCGCTCAAGTAGACGATTTGTTCGATATCGTTTGCTTTCGTCGCCCGGGCGAAGTTATCGGCGATGAGCGCGTCCATGTCTTCGAACGTCGCCTGCGTCAATCCGCCGTCCGGAATCATCGAGTGGACGAGGAACATGGCGTAGTCCGCCCCCTTGCACGCCTCGCGCGTCTGTTCATAGGAGAACAAATCGCACGACCGCCACGTGACGTGGGCCTCGTCTTCCTTGTTTTTCGTCGAGCGGGACAAGGCGATGATGTCATACTCTTCTTTTAAATGGTCCATCACGTTCGAGCCGATATAGCCGCTCGCCCCCGCGATGACGATGGTTTTTCGCATGGTCGTCACTCCTCTTGTTTTTTCACATAAAGGTACTGTACCCGTCTTGGGCTGAGATTAAATCAGTCGCGCGCCCTACAGTATGTATTGGAAAAAATATGTAAACTAGACTCAACTACAAGCGGAGGAGGAATGGCTATGGGGTTTTGGTATTTCTTGATGCTGTTGATCGGTGGATGGCTCGTGATGCGGGGATTATTCAAAAAGAACACGAGTGGGCTCATACGTTTCGGTACACTCGTCATCGGAGGTCTTTTAATCACACTCGGCTTGTTCATGTTCCAAGACGGAAGTGATGCGATTGTGGCGGATTTGTTTAACTTGTGGTGAGGATTAAACAAATGAAAACGAGTCGAACCTTCCTAATCAGGTTTGACTCGTTTTATGTCTTTGGTGTCCAATTGGCTTCAAACCCGTTCTGCACCGCATAGTCGTATAAGTGAATCAATTTCGTCTCTTTGTATGTCCCCATCTGCTCTGCCACGCGCAATTCATCATTTCGTTCCACGAGTGCATAAAGATAATCCACCTTCGCCATCCGATTATTCTTACTGGTGTTGCAACTCGGGCATGCCAATACAAAGTTCCATAATACATCGTTCTGCATATACGACCACGGAATGAAGTGATCGACGTGAGTCTGTTTGAGCGGTTTCATGCAATAAAAACAGACGGGATGACCGTGACTCAGTAAAATCTGTTTGAACTCGTCGAGCGATTGCCGGGACGAGACGAACTCGAGTTTGCTCAAAATTTGTTCCATCGCATCACGTGTATTGTATTTTTCCAGAAAGACGGCGAGCTGATAGTTCGTGACGTTCATCAGTACACGCTTGTACTTCTCAAAAAAGACGATATAACCAGGCACGAGTTTGACCCACTCTTCTTTCCGGTTGAATGAATAGACGGTCCCCTCGAACGAAGCATAAAACGAGCCGTACACATACTTCTTATAGAACTGGTTCACGTTCCGAATCAGTTGTTGTTGCTGAGAAACGGGCAGGCGGTCAAAGTTCCATGTGGACGGAATCTCATGTTTCGCTTGGAACGCGAGCGTCGTTTTCTCGACCGAGCTCAATTTTCCAAGTTGATTCACTTGCCGTAAGCCGTTCGTCACAATCAAATTCCAATACATCTTCGTCACATGTCTCGAAATTTGCTGGAACGTCAATATACCGGAATCACTCAGTTCGGTCGTGCATTCGAGCAACGCCTTCATAAGCATATGCTTGTATGTCGTCGTATGTGTCGCGTTCATGAGAAACTGTTGAGTGTAGCGCCATAAATCCGTTTCCGTCAAATAATCTTCTTTGGCCTCAGCCACTTCTAACTCCCAGCCCAATTTATTCACCACGCTTCAGTTAACAATTTTCCTTATTTAGGCGATCTTCACCATTCCACGTGATTATAAAATTCAGACGGGTAATGAATTTCTGACGGCAGACATCTATGCTCGATTGCCGCTTCAATCACGAGCCTTTTTTGGCGTTCATAATCTGAGGTTAGTTGACATGTACGTTTTGCAAAAATATTGAAATTCTTTTTACGCTTCTCTGCATCTAAATCGTTCCACTTGCTATTTAAGTAATCAATATATTGCATATAGATAATACGACTGACACTATTTTCGGTAATCCATTTTTGGAAGCTTGCGAATTGCCTTGATGTAACCGTTTCTTCCACCAACTTAGTAATCGCAGATTGTAAAATACGTGCCTGTGTAATATGTGGATCCCAAATAGTAGCCTTTGACGTTTTCTGATAATCCTTAATACAGATTTCTAATGAGAAAACGATATAAAGCATTTCTGGCCAAAATGTTTCAAATGAAAGTTTTAAATTTTGTTTAGGACCAACAAGCGATAAAAAAGCCAAATGCTCATCATCAAAGCCGTGTTCTTCAAACGCCGCATTACGGTGACCCATAAGCGTGTGTCTAACATCGTAGCAAAAACCTAAAATCCGAAGTACCGCTCCATCTTCTATATCTGGATCCACATTGCCAATCACCTTATGTAAAGACTCATATAACGCTCGAAAATCATCAGGTTCTCCCGAAAGTAAAACACCCGTCATATTAGGTGTGTGTGATGCGACTATCATCTAATCCCTCCGTTATCTAAATATAAGAAAGTGTTATGAAAAGCTCAATAGAACTAGATTACCATGCAATGAAATCAAAAGAACATTAAATAATAAGCTGACTTAAACAACAAGTGAAAACTTGTAATCATGTGTTTACTTCCTTCGGCTCAATTCATTGTAAATTTTACAGGCAAAAAAAGAGAGCCAGCCATGTATAAACTAAGCATGGATAACCCTCCCCTATCTCAATTTCATATAACAGAACACCTGAAGTCAGCTAAGCTATCTCATCATTCACCAGCTCATTTCTTCTCTTGTTGCTTCTTTAAATACGCTTCTCGAAGCTGATTGATTTTATCTTTTTTATTCGATACAGCTGGTTTTTTACCGTCTTGATACTTGGCAGCAGCCACTTTACTTTTCGTATCTAATTGATATTTTCCCATTTGATTCACCTGCTTTCATTTCATTGTGGTTGACCTACTCCGTTAACATCAAAAGACCTTCTAATTTCAATGAGATTAGAAGGTCTTCATTAAAAATCATTGATTGCAGTCGTCATAGACTGCTTAAAAATGGAGACGGCGGGAGTCGAACCCGCGTCCGAAGGCATCGTAACGCATGCTTCTACGTGTGTAGTTTATCTATTGAATCTCAATGTGACACTGCCGATAAACAGGCGTTGTCACATCCAGTCTGGTTCATCTCTTCTTCGCGCCCTCAGACGGCGAGGTTGAAGCGTAGCTTGCTTAGTTTGAGACCCTGAAAGTCATCCACACAAGCGATGGATGTCAGGATCCGCAGGGCACTTAGGCTGCTGCGAGTTGTGTGTTAGTTTTGCCAGTTATAGGCGTTTGCGTTTTAACGAGGCCGACCCCTCGACACGCCACATACGACCGACCTACCCCCGTCGAATCCATAACGTCCCCGAGGTGGTAATTGATACTACAACAACTATACCACAATCAGGTCTCGCTGTCAGTATTTTTGCCGGTCCCGGAGTGCCCGGTCGACGTCGCGCTTCGCATCTTTCTTCTTCAAGTCATCGCGCTTGTCATACTTCTTCTTCCCGCGCCCGATGCCGAGGAGACATTTCGCGAAGCCATTCTTGATGTACACTTTGAGCGGGATGATCGTATAGCCGTCACGCCCTTGTGCGCCGATGAGCTGATTGATTTGCTTCTTATGCAACAATAGCTTTCGGACACGGAGCGGTTCGTGGTTGAACCGGTTCCCCTGCTCGAACGGGCTGATATGACAGTTGTGAAGTGTCGCCTCGCCACCGTCAAAGCGGACATACGCGTCGGCGATATTGATCTTTGACTGGCGCACCGATTTAATCTCGGTCCCCGTCAACACCATACCGGCCTCAATCGTATCTTCAATCGCATAATCGAAGGACGCTTTTCGGTTTTGGGCGAGCACGTTCGAATCTTTCTTCTTGGCCATAGACATTCAGTCCTTTACTTCAATATGGAGGAGGGGTCGCCCCCTCCCGTCAACGACGCTTCTTCGCTCCGCGTTTGGCGTCGCCTTTTCGTTTTTGCTTGTCTTTGTTTTTCAGGTTGAGCGCCGAACGGCCCTGTGACGATTTCTCACCGTCTCGTTTCGGCTTCTCGCCTGGTTTCGCCGGTTTGCCGGCTTGACCCGGTTTCCCTGGCTTGCCGCGTTTCGGACGTTTGTCGTCACGACCACGGCCTCCGCGTTTCTCGTCTTTCTTCGGGGTGCCTTCTTTCGCCTTAATCGTCGTCGGTTGACGA
Organism: Exiguobacterium sp. AB2; assembly: GCF_000696055.1. Classification (NCBI taxonomy): domain Bacteria; kingdom Bacillati; phylum Bacillota; class Bacilli; order Caryophanales; genus Exiguobacterium; species Exiguobacterium sp. AB2. The sequence continues at coordinate 4,210 of NZ_JNAA01000048.1, read as the reverse complement.
CGGCGCGACTGTTCCCGCTTCGGCATCCCGACGATCGTGAAGTCAATCGTCCGCTCGTCTAGGTTGACGGCGTCGACTTTGACACGGACCGCGTCCCCGATGCGGAACTGACGGTTCGTCCGCTCACCGAGGAGCATGAGCTGCGACTCGTCGAAGTGGTAATAGTCATCCATCGACTGGAGACGGACAAGCCCTTCGATCGTGTTCGGGAGCTCGATGAACATCCCGAAGTTCGTCACGCCGCTGACGACGCCGTCGAACTCTTCCCCGAGACGCGATTCCATGTACTCGGCTTTCTTCAAGGCTTGTGTCTCACGCTCGGCATCGACCGAACGACGTTCACGTTTCGACGCCTGCTCGGCGATCGAGTCGAGACGGTCCTCGTATTTGGCGATCGTCTTCTCGGACACGTCGCCGTTGAAGACGTACGTGCGCATGAGACGGTGGACGATCAAGTCCGGGTAACGACGAATCGGTGACGTGAAGTGCGTATAGAAGTCGGTCGCAAGACCGAAGTGGCCAAGGGAGACGTCATCGTACTTCGCCTGTTGCATCGAGCGGAGCATGATCGTGCTGATGACCGCTTCTTCCGGTTCCCCTGCAATCGCCTTCAAAATCTTTTGAAGCGTCTTCGGGTCGACCGTCTGGCCTTTGAACCGTTCGATATGCACGCCGAAGTTGGCGACGAAATCGAAGAAGAAGTCGAGCTTGTCCGACTTCGGATTGTCGTGGACACGATAGATGAACGGGACGTCCATCTTGTGGAAGTGCTCTGCGACCGTCTCGTTGGCGGCGAGCATGAACTCTTCGATCAACTTCTCGGCGACCGAGCGTGGACGTAAGACGATGTCGGCCGGTTTGCCTTCTTCGTCGACGACGACTTTCGCCTCGGCGAAGTCGAAGTTGATGGCCCCGCGTGCGTTCCGGCGTTTACGGAGCACTTCCGCGAGTTCGGCCATGAGGTCGAATTCGCCGATGAACGGCTCGTAGCGTTTGAGCGTCTCTTCGTCGTCGCGCTCGATAATCTCACGGACGTTCGTGTACGTCATCCGCTCCGTCGTCTTGATGACACTCGGGAACAGCTCATGGTTGACGACCTTCCCGTTTTGCGGGGAGATCTCCATGACACAGCTGAGCGTCAACCGGTTGACGTGCGGGTTGAGCGAACAGATTCCGTTCGAGAGGCGGTGCGGCAACATCGGGATGACGCGGTCGACGAGATACACACTCGTCCCGCGCTCGAACGCCTCGATGTCGAGCGGCGAGCCTTCCGTCACGTAGTGTGAGACGTCGGCGATGTGGACGCCGAGCTCATAGTTACCGTTGTCGAGTTTTTTGACGTGCACGGCATCGTCCAAGTCTTTCGCGTCTTCGCCATCAATCGTGAAGATCGTCTCGTTACGAAGATCGACGCGTCCCATGAAGTCCTTCTCGTCTGCCTCGTCCGGTACGGCGTTCGCCTGGTCGATGACATCTTCCGGGAACTCCGTCGGGATGCCGTGCTTATAGACGATCGACAAGATGTCGACGCCTGGGTCGTTCTTGTGTCCGATGATGCGGACGACGTCACACGCTCCGGCGAAACGTCCGTCCGGATATTTCGTGATGCGAACGACGACTTTATGGCCATCGACGGCACCGAGCGATTTGTCCGGGTTGACGACCGGCCAGAAGTTGATGCGCTTGTCATCCGGCTCGATGAAGGCGAACTGGTCGAGGCGTCCGCTCGGGAGCGTATACGTCCCGACGAACTCCGACAAGCCGCGCTTCAATACTTTGAGGAGCACGCCCTCGGTCTTGCCACGGTTGTCCTCGCGTTTTTTGACGAGGATCGTGTCGCCGTGGTAGACGTCTTTCAATTGCTCGGCCGGCAAGAAGACGTCATCGGCCTCTCCTTCGACCGACAAGAAGCCAAAGCCGCGCTGGTGAATCGAGATGATCCCGGCGACTTGGCCGAGTGCGGCGAGCGTCCCGTAACGGTTCGTCCGCGTCCGGCCGATTAACCCCTCTTCTTCGAGGGCGTTTAATGTTCGGATGAGTTCTTTGAACGCATCCGTCGACTCGAGCGCTAATCGCTCGGTCAATTGGTCGACAGTGAGCGCTTTATCGCTCGACTGGATGATTTCTAGTAGTTGGTCACGTAAATTCAACGTGACACCTCCTTTTCACACTGACCAGTCCAACGTTTCGAGAAAATCGAGCACGTCGTGGTGCAGTTTCTCTTTTTCTTTGTCGAGGGTGATCACGTGTCCTGACTCCTCATACATGAGCAGTTCTTTTTGGAACGCGTTGATCGCCTCGTAAATCTCGTGTGCAGATTGAGGATCAACCATGCGGTCTTTCGCCCCTTGGACGACGAGCGCCGGGACGAAGATGTCTTCGAGTTTCGTCGTCGTCTCGCGGACGAACGCACGAAGGTCCTTGAGCGTCGGCATCGGCTTGAAGTCGTCCATCTCTTGCTCGATTTGCTCAGGTGTTTTCGCTTCTCTTGATTTATATTCTCGGGCGTACGCCTGGACTCCTTTGTATAACCGGTCCTCGGCGTCGATGCCGGTCGGTGCGCACATCGGGATGACCCCTTTGACGTTCATTTCTGAGGCGAGGCGAAGCGACATGACGCCGCCAAGCGAGAGGCCACAGACGGCAATCTCGTCATACCCTTTGTCTTTTAACGCCTGATACGCGTCCTGGACGTCTTGCCACCAGTCGGCTGGTCCGAACTGAAGCAATTCTTCCGGTGGGACGCCATGTCCCCGATACTGGGGTCCCATACACGTATAGCCTTCTTTTTGTAGGAAACGGCCGAGCATGCGGACGTCCGCGCTCGATCCGGTAAAGCCATGTAACATCAACACGGCACGTGGTCCGCCTTCAAAGAAAAACGGTTTCGGTGCAGTCACTTTCATCGTTCAAGTCATCTCCTCGTACATTCCATTATTCCCAAAAAAAATTCTAAAAAAACAAAAGCTGACCGCCTCACGTAAAAATCGAGAACGATCAGCCTTTCATCATAATGATGCGACTAGTAATCCTAAAATGAAAAACAACGTGCCTAGTACAGCTGCAGTTCGGTTCAAAACAGCGTCAAAGCCGCGCGCTTTCTGGCGGCCGAACAACTGCTCCGCGCCACCTGCAATCGCCCCAAGACCTTGCGACCGACCTGACATGAGCAGTACGACGACAATCAATAAGACAGCCACGACGAGTAGGCTGATTGTAGCGATCGTTTGCATAGTAGTCAGTTCCTCCTTCTTTTTACACGCCTTTTATTATATAGAAGTTATGACGAAAACACCAGCTTTCAAATTATCGGGACGGGTAGCTGAACCCTTCCCCAATGACCTCTTTCACTTGGTGGATGACGACGAACGCACTCGGGTCCGTCACTTCGACGATTTTCTTGAGCGGCGCGACTTGGCGCTTGTCGACGATCATATAGAGCATGTTCTTATCCTGCTTCGTATAATAACCGTGGCCGTGGATAATCGTCGCCGAGCGGCCGAGCGTCTCCGTCAACACGACGGCGAGCTCTTCTTGTTTGTCGCTGATGATCGTGACGGCCTTGCGGATGTTGAGCCCTTCAGCGACGAGGTCGATGACCCACGAGCCGATGATGATGGCGATCAACGTATAGAGCACGACCTGTTCTCCGAGGATGAAGCCTGACGCCCCGACGACGATAGCATCGATGATGAACATCGACACGGCGACGCTCATATGCAAATAGCGTTCCATGAGACGGGCGATGATGACCCCGCCTCCGGTCGTCCCGCCGACACGGAGCACCATACCGATGCCGACCCCGATCATGATCCCAGCGTACACGGCCGCGAGCAGTTTGTCCTCGGCCGGGCTGCCCCAGTCATGGGTCAAGCTGAGGAAGAACGACGTCGCGACGACGGAGATGACGGAGTACACCATCGTCCGGCGGTCGAGCAGCTTATAGCCGACGATGAATAAAATCCCGTTCCCGATAATCGACGTGACCCCGAGGTCCCAGCCGAACAAGTAGTACAGGATGATGGTGACCCCGAGCAGGCCGCCTTCCGAGAAGTCGTTCGGGACGGTGAAGTAGTTGACCCCGAAGGCGAGGATGAACGACCCGGCGATAATCCAGGCGATGTCCTTTAACGAGATCGATTGCAGTTTCTTCCACACTTGTTGGCGGAGCAGATGTTGTTGTTGACGTTTCATATGAGTTCCCCTTTCC